>NZ_CABQXJ010000088.1:0-12474 GCF_902468165.1 uncultured Intestinibacter sp. | reverse complement strand
AAAGGAAATAAGAGACTTACTTGAGATATATCTTATAAATGAAGGCTATAAAGTTATAAAAGCGCAAGATGGACAAGAAGCTTTAGATATAATAGATAAAGAAGAAATAGATTTATTAGTTTTAGATATAATGATGCCTAGAGTTAACGGTATAGAAGTATGTAAAAAAATAAGAGAAACAAAGAATATACCTATATTAATGTTAAGTGCAAAATCTGAGGATATGGACAAAATACAAGGTCTTATGACAGGTGCAGATGATTATATGACAAAACCTTTTAATCCATTAGAATTTACAGTAAGGGTCAAAGCACTTCTTAGAAGAAGTTATTACTTAAACAACAATAGCTCTTCTGAAGAATCGGATTTAATAAATGTAGGTTCGCTTACAATAGACAAAACTAGACATAGAGTAGTGGCAGCGGGGGAAGAGATATCTCTTACAGCTAGAGAATTTGATATACTATATCTAATGGCTAGTAACAAAGGTAGAGTATTCTCATCTGAAGAAATATTTGAAAAAGTATGGAAAGAAAAATACTTCCAATCAAATAATACTGTTATGGTCCATATTAGTAGACTTAGAGATAAACTTGATAAATGTTTAAATGGTGAAAAAATAATTCATACAGTATGGGGAGTTGGTTATAAAATTGAAAAATAAAAAGGCGCTTTACTACGCCATATTACCTATAGCTTATTTTATTTTAAGCCTTACTTGTGTATCTATTACTTTTGTAGTTTTAAAGATAATTTTAGATATATACTACAGATATAATAGTCAATATGGTGGAACTTTAATCGATGCAATAAAATTCTTTATGCTTTTTAAAGCGCAAAGTGGATTAGACCGCAATTTAAATTACGTTATAATCGCAATATGCACATTCATAGTATACTACTTATTTATGAGAAAGACATATGTCGGTTTAGCCAAAATTGTAAATGCTACAAACCAAATGGCAGCTGGAGACTTGGACAAGGTTATAGAGATAGATTGTAAAGGAGATACAAAAAAATTAGGAGATAATATAAATATAATCTCAAGCCTTTTAAAAGATGTCACTATACAAGAGAGAAAAGCACAACAGACAAAAGCCGACCTTATAACTAATGTATCACACGATTTAAGAACGCCTCTAACTTCTATAAAAGGCTATTTAGGACTTATAAATGGAGATAATTATAGAGATGAAGTTCAACTTAGATATTATGTAGATATAGCATATGAAAAGTCTAAAGAACTTGAAGTACTTATAAACGACTTGTTTGAACTTACAAAAGTCCAAAATAACTCTATTACATTAGATAAGATAGATATAGACTTAGTCGAATTATTAAATCAAATTATATTCCAATTTGGGTACCAATTTGAAAGTGAAAAAATAAAAGAAAGAAGCTTCTTTTCAGAAGATAAACTGATTATCTCTGCAGATCCAAATAAATTAGTTAGAGCATTCCAAAATCTAATAAATAACGGAATTAAATACGGAACAGGAGAATTTCTCGATATATACGCATATAAAAAGAATGATTATGCAGTAGTGGATGTAATAAGCTATGGTAATCCAATACCAGCAGTTGAGCTTCCGTATATATTTGATAAATTTTATAGAGTAGATAAATCTAGAAATAAAAATGACGGTGGCTCAGGGCTAGGCCTTGCGATAACAAAGAGTATAGTATCGCTTCATGGAGGGATTATAACTGCCCAAAGTGATGGAGAAAAAACTATATTTAAAGTTATGTTGCCGCTATTAAAAGATAAAATCAAGATTAAAAAAGAGTCGTAAAATGATATTTTACGACTCTTTTTTAATCTTGATTTTAGTCTGACTATATTTACACACTCACTTACATACTTAATAAAACACCAGCTATGTGGATTGGAAAATAATGGTTATACTAAAAATCACCTTTTTGGTATATTTTTTTGTATATAATATAGTTATTTAGTCTACAAATACAATGAATAAAGCAGATTAAATGAAGCTAGAAAAAATTAACAGGTGTTATTTGTATATTATATATACATCTAATTTAAGATATAATATATAATATAATATTGTAGTAAAGTTATAAAAATAACTACTATGAACATATTAAAGTAATTTACATTCTAGGAGGAAATCGAAATGAGTAAATCACCAGTGCCAACTCCGCATTTAGAAGCTAAAGTTGGAGACATAGCAGAAACAGTATTATTACCAGGAGATCCACTAAGAGCTAAATTTATAGCTGAAACTTTCTTAGAAGATGTTGTTCAATACAACACTGTAAGAGGTATGTACGGATACACAGGATACTACAATGGTAAAAGAGTATCTGTTCAGGGTTCAGGAATGGGTATGCCATCAATGGGAATATACTCTTATGAGTTAATACATTTCTATGGTGTTAAAAATCTTATAAGAATAGGTTCTGCAGGAGCTATAAGCGATAAATTAAACTTACATGACGTAGTAATAGGTATGTCAGCTTCTACTGATTCAAACTATTCATCTCAATACAACTTACCAGGTACATATGCACCTACAGCAAGTTTCGAATTATTAGAAAAAGCTGTAAATGCAGGTCGCGAATTAAATATAGAAACAACTGTAGGAAACATAGTATCAAGTGATGTATTCTACGGAGATAATGGGCTTGAAGGATTTAAATCATGGCAAAAAATGGGCGCTCTTTGTGTAGAAATGGAAGCAGCAGCTCTTTACATGAATGCAGCTAGAGCAGGAGTTAACGCTCTTTGTATAGTAACTATATCTGACTGCCCATTAAGAGGAGAAGAAACTACATCAGCTGAAAGACAAACTGCTTTCACTAACATGATGAAAATAGCTTTAAGCTTAGCTTAATAATAAGATTAATAAGCTTTTTAAAAAGGCATGTATCTAGATTTAAAGATATATGTCTTTTTTATTTATTTTAATATTAAATTATGATTATTTTAAATACGAAACTTAAATGGTTTTGTTCGTTATAGTCCGTATAATTTTTAAAGAGGTAAAATTCTTACCCGCGGTATTTTTTATATTTTAACGAATGATAAGCAGGTTGTATGATTTTAATATACGGAAAGTAGTTATAATGAAATATTTATATGAAAAATAAAAGATTTTTATTAAATTAAAAATCATTATGTTCATTGCGCCAACTAAAATGTATAATTTCCTTACAATAAAAATAAAGCCTACTAAATATATTAAGTAAGCTTTATCTCATTTCGCATTAAAATACTCTAAATACTCCTGTAACAGTTCCAACAATTTCAACATCTCTTTCGTTTAAAATGATAGGGTCCATAAAGTCATTTTCAGGTTGAAGTCTAACGTTGTTGCCTTCTTTGAAAAATCTCTTTACAGTAGCAGATTCTTTATTTACTAAAGCTACTACTATTTGTGAGTTAGAAGCTGTAGCGCCTTTATCTACTACTACATAGTCGTTATCTAAAATACCGGCATTTATCATACTTTCACCTTTTACTTTTAGTAAGAATGTGTCAGTACCTTTGATAAGTTGTGCTGGTAATGGTATATATTCTTGGATGTTTTGTTGAGCAAGGATTGGTTCTCCAGCGGTTACTTGACCTACTAGAGGTAAATTGATCATCTCTTGCATTACAGTATTGTTATTGTTTGCAAATACATTACCACCGTCTAGTATTTCTATAGCTCTAGGTTTTGTAGGGTCACGTCTTATATATCCTAATTTTTCAAGTTTATTTAAGTGAGAATGTACTGTAGAAGTAGACTTAAGTCCTACTGCTTGACATATTTCTCTAACTGAAGGCGGATAACCTTTGGCTAGAAGTTGTTCCTTAATAAACTCTAGAATCATGAGTTGCTTGTTAGATAATTCACTTGAACTCATTAAAATCACTCATTTCCTTGTTTATTTGTAAAGTTATCTATACTTTGACTTTACTTTATTATATTGTACCATAATGTTTTTTTTTATACAAACATTTGTTCTGATTTTTAACAATTTTTATAATCTAAATTATCTATAAGTATTATCTATAAGTTGCTCATCAGATGATCTAAATAATATCGTATATATAGATTATATATTATTTATTCGGATTTATCTTTATCGCTATTATCCTGATTGCTATTATCTTGGTCATATGATTTATCATAAGCTTCATCATCTAGAGAATTTCCAATGTGTCCTAAATCATTATCAACTTGAATATCTTCTAAAGTAATATCTTGAGGTTCTTCGTCTAACCACTCAAAATTATTAACTATATCGCGTTTTATGTTTTTCTTGTGTGCAGCGTATAGTTGGGTCGTTGTCACGTTGTCGTGGTCTAATAACGCCTTTACATCGTATATAGAAAATCCAGATTGAATTAGAGAAGTAGCGGCTGTTGCTCTCAGCTTGTGAGGGGAATAGCCCTTGTCACGAGATGTATTCATACAAATAGAAGTATATTTCTTAACAAGCTGTCTTATTGCCCTCGATGTAAGTCGTTTTTTCTGTAATGATAAAAATAACGCATCTTTAACTTCTTCATCTAAATCGTCTGACTTTGGTCTTTCACAATTTATATAATCTATTACTACAGTTTCACAAGTCTTATTTATCGGCATTAAAACTTCTTTGCCACGTTTTCTATATATTTTAAATTCGCCCCTTGAAAAATTAAACGAAGATATATTTAGCTCACGAAGCTCGTTTAATCTAAGTCCATATGTGACAAATAAAGCGAGTATAGCCTTGTCACGCAGTTTTGTCTTTTCCCAATATACTTTTTCTTTATCTGTTAAGCCCTCGCCGCTTTCAACAGCTTCTAACATTATCATAACTTCATCAATGTCAAGTCTCTTTATAGCGTCTGGTTGGGGCTTAGGAAGCTTTATAGGATTAAATCCATCTGTTATGTTAGTAGGTAGCTGCTCATTTCTATATAAGAATTTAAATAGGGTAGAGAGAGATGATTTTTTTCTAGCTAAAGCTCTATTGTTGTTTTCATATACAAATGTGTGATCTTCTCTTTCTTTATAGTATCTAGGGCAGAAATCGCCTAAGAATAAATTTATATCTCTTGATTTTATATTTTTAAAGTCTTCTATAGTCAAGTCTTTTATATCATCTTTATCTGTAAGTCCGCTTTCACTTACTATATAGTCGCAGAAGAATATAATATCTTCTAAATAAGCTGCTCTTGTCGAAACTGCAACAGAACCTTTTAAATATACAAAGTAATCTTTCATAAAAGAAGGCAGTCTTTTTTCGTATTTTATAGCCTTTTCGATTAGCAAATGGTCTCTAAGTACGATATTATCAGGCTTATCTGATTTGTTGCTTATTTTTAATTCTTTTTTATCACTCAATTTACTACCTCCAATAAGTAATGTTTTAATTTGAATTAAATATATGTATTTGTATTTTCTATTATTCTATCATTTATTCTATCATTGAAAATAGTTTACTTCAAATATAAATATTGTGTAAATAAAATTATGAAATGTGATAAAGTCATAGACAAAATAAATTATAGGTGTATAATATATTTTGCATAATAATAATTATATAAAGGAGAGTAAAATGACAGAACCATCAGTTTATCATAGTCAAGGATATAATTGTGCTGAAGCATTAATAAAATCATATAACGAGGAACATAATACAGATATACCGATAGCACTTGGGAGTGCAATGGGTACTGGGATGTCTGTAGGAAGTTTATGTGGTGCTGTAAATGCTGCAGCAATGATAATTGGATATGTAAAGGGGAGAGAAAGCAACCAAGATATCAATGTAGCTAGAGCTTATTCAAGAGAGTTAATGAAGAATATAAGAGAGAACTTCGACTCTGAAATTTGTCTAGAGCTTAAACAAAATAAAGTGAGTTGTGAAGAGATAATTGATCATTCATATGAAGCTTTAAAAGAGTTATTAAGTAAATAGATATTGTAAGCTCAAATATAAATTTACGAAATAAGAGGTCTATATATTAATTTATTAAGTTAATATATAGACCTTTAATATTTCTTTCAAAATATAGATATTATATAGATGTATATGTATTTGATATTAGGCTATTAATTAGTTTATTATTTAATTAATAAAACATTAAAATAAAGGCTTTTGAAGTAGAGTCAGTATTATTTATATAACTGTGAAGCTTATTGCCTTTAAAATGTATTACCTCGCCAGATGTTATTAGTGCATATTCTTCAACTCCGTTAAAATGAGATGAAGGGTTTGTTTGTGATTGTGGTTTATCTTAAAAATATTTAAAGGCAGTTAACATTATACATTAACTGCCTTTAAAATTTAATATACTTTAATTTGTTTATTTAATAACTCATATTTTATAAATAACATTTACTATAAGTATTATCACCTAAGATATAATCTCTAGAAACCCTTCTAGAAACGCTGCATAATACTTCATAATTAATAGTTCCACGTCTAGAAGCTAAGTCCTCTGGTGTAACTCCAGCTTCATCTCCCATTATTAAAACTTCGTCTTCTATATTTACAGATAAATTTTCTGGGATTTTAACCATACATTGATCCATGCATATTCTTCCGACAACATCACATAAAACGCCGTTTATCATTACTTTAGGGTTATTTTGTGTTCTATCAAATCCATCAGCATATCCTATAGCAAGTGTAGCTAATTTAGACTCTTCTTTAAACTCATAAGTATATCCATAGCTTACTTTTGTGCCAGGAGATACTGTTTTTATGTTTGTTATTATAGTCTTAAGTGCCATAGCAGGTTTTAGCTTCGTATTTTTAGAAACTTCATCAGATGGATAACATCCATATAAACCTATACCAAGACGTACCATATTAAATCCTAGTTCTTTTAAATCTATGATAGCAGCTGTGTTTGATACATGTTTAAAGATTATATTTACATTAGCTTTATCTAAAGCAGATATAACTTTTTTATATCTTTCTAATTGTAAATAAGTTTCTTTTTTGTCAGTTTCATCAGCAGTAGCGAAATGAGTGTATATACCGTCTAAATTTAAGTTTTTCATCTCACTAAGTTTTAATATATCTTCTATAGTAGTTTCTATATTTTTTTCATCTGTTACAAATCCAAGTCTGCTCATACCAGTATCTAATTTTATATGTATACTAGCTTTTTTACCTAACTTTTCGGCCTTTTCGTTTATCATTTTAGCCATTTCATAAGAATACACAGTTATCCCAATATATCTATGTATAGCTTCTTCTATATCACATTCAGATATATAACCCATACAAAGAATAGGAGTATGGATGTTGTTGTTTCTAAGTTCGATAGATTCTTCAAACCTAGCTACTGAAAAATAATCTACTTTTTCTTGTTGTAACATTTTTGCAACTTCAACAGCTCCATGGCCATAAGCATCTGCCTTTACAACGCAACAAACCCTTGTATCAGGTTCTAATGTGTTTTTTAGCGAGTGGAAGTTGTGTTTTATATTATTTAAATTGATTTCTACCCAAGTTCCTCTTTTCATATTTAAAATACCTTCTTTCATATTTTAATATTTGATGTTGATTTTTAAATATTTAAATAAAATTTATTTAAGTTTATATTTTATATTATATATTTTTTTATTTTATCATTCATAAGTGTTTACTTCAAATAAAATTTCACAAAAGAATGGTAGAATTATAAATATTTATGAAAATAAGATCTTATATGTTAAAAATAATAAAAAGAAGCTCTCTATAGTCAAAATAGGTATTAGGTTTTTAAACTTTTTGCCCTTGTGGTGAATTAATCTCATAGATAAGAGAATGCTGAATGAACCTCCCATAAAGGCTAAGGTTAAAAGCGTTTTTTCTGAAATTCTAAATTGATTTTTGATGGCTCTTTTTTTGTCTATACACATTAGACAGAAGAGAAGTGTGTTTATTGATATTAAGTAAAATATAAATAACATGATAATCTCCTTTGTTTTATTTTAGATATTTATTATAGTAAATATGGATTTATAATGAAAGATTTTTTTATATAAATAGAGTAAATAGATTAAAAAGTAAGAAAATATATCTTTTTTATAATACAATGAAAGTAGATAATATTTTTCATTGTATAAATTAAAAGGAGTGATTATTGTGGAATCTATTTTAGAAAGTAGTCAGCAAATAATTAGTAGAATTGAAGAAATATTAACACATGATAAAGAAAAAAACATAAATTTCAATTGAATTCAAATAGTAATGAAATTGTTATTAGGGATTCTTTTACAACTAGAAAAAAGGACTCGTTTATAGATATAGAAACAAGAAGCTTATATAATTATAATGATTTTTTAGATATAAGTAAATTACTTAATAATTCAGATAAGGTTTGTTTATATTATGAACTTTATATAAAGTCATTTATTATAGAGAATAGACAATTATTGAATGATTATATGAATTTTTTACAATGTAAAAATGAATTAAATAGAGCTAGTATTATAAGTAAAAAGATAGAAATAAATAATAGAAAGAATTCATATATAGATAGAATATACAGTTTGATATAAACACAAAGGGAATTATAATTTAAATCATATCTAATTATTCCCTAAATCTACATTTGAGGAATAGTTATAGATAACTTGTTATTCATCCCCCATAGCCTCGAAATCACGATTTTCACGATTTTTCGGTATTATCGATAATCATCGAAAATACCATTTTCGATGTATTTTTAAGTTAATCAATTTTTTGAGATTGTCTCTAGAGTTTTTAAGTATTTTTAAAAGCTATAAATTCTATATAAATTTAAAAACACCTAAAAACATCTTTTATATTTAATATTTCAAGACACAAGATAGAAATAATATAAAAATTAATATTAAATAATTCAAAATAAAAGATAGCATTATATAGCCTATTTTGTTTTAGATCCCTAAATATATACCACTTCTCTATTTTCAAAAAAAATATATTGTTAGTTATATAACAAAAATATAAGTTAAGTTGAGCTTCTATAATACCAATTAAAATTTTGTCAATTAAATCTACATTCTATAAAACTATAAAAAATCACCCTCGTAAAATTATATAAACTAAAATAACCACAAGCAAAAACCTGTGGTTATTTTTCTGTATTTTAAAGAGATTTACAACCTTACCTCTCTACCCTACTTTTTATTTGTCTCAAAGCAATGTTTACACATAGACTTATATCTTTCATTACCGCCTATTTCGATTTGTTCTCCGTCTAGAAGTATTTCTCCGTTTTCGTTTATGCGTGCGTTTATTGTTGCCTTTTTGCCACATGCACAAACTGTTTTTAACTCTCTAATATCGTCAGCTAATTCAAATAATGCTTTACTTCCTTCAAAGAAGCATTGTCTAAAGTCTGTTTTTAATCCGAAGCAAACTACTGTATATTTAAGAGAGATTTCGTATAATTCTCTTACTTGTTTTTGTGTTAAAAATTGAGCTTCGTCGACCATTATTATAGTTTTAGAGTCGTTTATTTCGTCTAAATATTTATAAAAAGCTTCATCTTCACAAACAAGAGTACAATCAGCTTCTAGGCCTACTCTTGAAGATATTACGCCTTTGTTGTTACTATCTTTAAAACTCCCTCTAGTATCCATTGCAGGTTTATATAAAAGTACTTTATATCCAGCTTCTTCATAATTGTATTTCCATGTAAGAAGTTGCATACTTTTGCCTGAATTCATTGCTCCGTAGCAAAATATCAATTTAGTCATAAATCCTCCTCGTGGTATATATCCATTTTATTAATCCCAAGATAATTATTATAACATTAATTTAGACAAAATAAAATCCAAGGGATTAAATCCTTTGGATTTTATAGTATATTTAAATTGTTGGATTTATATATAAACTTATATAGATAGTAATATAGATAAGTATCTATACTTAAATGTTTAAATTTATCTATTATAATTTACCTACTAAATCTAAACTCGGTGATAAAGTTTCAGCTCCTGGAGTCCATCTCGCAGGGCAAACTTGATCTCCGTGTTCTGCTACAAATTGAGCTGCGTGCACTTTTCTAAGTAATTCAGCAGCGTTTCTACCTATTCCGTTATCGTGAACTTCATAAGCTTTTATTTCGCCTTCTGGATTTATTACAAAAGTACCTCTAAGAGCCATGCCATCTTCTTCTATCATTACATCAAAATCTCTAGTTAATTTTCCTGTTGGGTCTGCTAACATTGGATATTTAATTTTACCTATTGTATCTGAAAAATCAGCCCATGCTTTATGTACAAAGTGACTATCTGTAGATACTGAATAAATTTCACAGTTTATTTCTTTGAATTTTTCGTAGTTATCTGCTAAATCACCTAATTCAGTTGGGCAAACGAATGTGAAGTCTGCTGGATAAAATACAAATACTGACCAATGACCTTTTACATCTTCTAATGTAACTTCTTTAAAACTACCATCTTGATATGCTTGAACCTTAAAATCTGAAACTTTTTTGTTTATTAATGACATTTATGTGTCCTCCTTAATTTTAATATAAATAAATGATATTGAAAATCATTTTCGTTATACATTTATATATACCTCATAATTTATATTTTAAACATAAATTCAAAAATTATTTTTAGATATATTTAGTAATATAAAAATATTAATTATTATTTAAAAACATATAAAATTGGGTAAAATAGATATTATTGAAAAAATATAGATAAACTTATTAATAACATAGTATATCTAATAATATAATATAAAACGGACTTCAGGAGGTTTGACATGAAAGCTTTAAATAATAAAGTTGCCATAGTAACATCTGCAACTAGAGGGATAGGTCTTGCATGCGCGCTAAAATTAGCACGAGAAGGTGCAACAGTCTATATGGGAGTAAGAAGATTAGACGCAACTCAAGAGATATGCGATAATTATGCTGATTTAAATATGAAACCTGTATTTTTTGATGCATTTAATGTAGATAGCTACAAAGCAATGGTTGATGAAGTTATACAAAAAGAAGGTAAAATCGACATATTAGTAAATAATTATGGTACTGGTAATCCAGAAAAGGACCATGATTTAATAAATACGGATGAAGAATCATTCTTCAGATTATTAGAATTAAATGTAGGTAGCGTATTTAGAATATCTAAATTAGTTATACCTTATATGATTGAAAACAACAGAGGCGGCAGTATAATAAATATATCTTCTATAAGCGGTACTGTGCCAGATATATCTAGAATTGGATATGGAGTATCAAAATCAGCAGTAAACAACATAACTCAACAAATAGCTATGGAATATGCAAAATACAATATAAGATGTAATGCTGTTCTTCCAGGTATGACAGCTACAGATGCTGTAAGTCGCTCGATGGATGAACAATTCCAAAAATCATTTTTATCACATGTTCCACTAAATAGAATGGGAACTCCAGAAGATATCGCAAATGCTGTATTCTTCTTCGCTAGCGAAAACTCTTCATACATAACAGGTTCAATACTTGAGGTTTCTGGTGGATACCACCTTGGAACTCCACAATACGCCGACTATGTGGGAAGAAAGATGCAAGAATAAAAAAGCAGCTCATTTACTTGAGCTGCTTTCTTATTTATTTTTAATCCCACAATTTTTTATAAAACCATTATCTAGGTTCTATAATCAATTTTATAGCAGTCTTTTGATCTCCATCTATGTCTATATCAGTAAATGCTGGTACACATACAAGATCCATACCACTAGGTGCAACAAAACCTCTTGCAATTGCTATGGCTTTTATAGCTTGATTTAAAGCTCCTGCTCCTATTGCTTGTATCTCAGCATTACCTCTTTCTCTTAGTACTCCTGCTAAAGCCCCAGCTACAGAATTAGGATTAGATTTTGATGAAACTTTTAATACTTCCACTCTCATGTCCCCCTCCAAATTTTTAATTATTTTTTAAGTACTAAATCTAAATATTTGATTTATTATATATTTCTATAAGATTTATTAAAATCCTTTTAAAATAAATCAAAATAAAAACAACAAATATATTTAATTTATTTTGTGTTTTTACAATTAAATTGCATTTTGACTAAAAAAATAAATCTAATGCTATATTTTATTGAAATTAATAAAATTTTAGTGTGTTTTATGTCGAAAGGACTTTATATTGATTTTAAAAACAAATACATTGTTTCAAATTATACTTATAAATATTAAAAAATTAAGGTCTATATATTTATGTATTAAATTCAAGATTTTTTAAAAAATATCATCTATAATTAATAATATAAAAAAATATAAAATTATTTAGTATACTAGGGAGGAAAAAGATGGGGAATTTAGATTTTACAATATCTGTTCTTGAGGAAGATGAAGATATATTAGCTTCTTTAAATTGCAACTTAAAGAGCTTTATTGATTTTACTATAGTAGATCAAGATGGGGTTTTATTAGTGACGAATAAAAGAGTTTTATTTTGTAAATATAAAGGAAGGGATTTATCTGTAGTACACGATTTTGAATATAAACTAATCACATCTTTTAATGTTAAAGAAGATGATTATAAA
>NZ_CABQXJ010000087.1:0-12495 GCF_902468165.1 uncultured Intestinibacter sp. | reverse complement strand
ATTTACTGTTTTTTTTGTAATAATATAATTTTGTATATATTTAAATAGTAATTTTAATATAAATTAAAACATTTTTCGTCTTTTTTAATATTATTTATTATTATATTTGTCATTTATCTTCAAAAAAAAAGTTTGTCATATAATATATTGTAGTATATTTTTTATAAAATTTCTTTACAAAACCTAAAGTTATTATTTTGTAATGTCTTAACGCCACAAAAGGGACTATAAGCCCCTTTTTATTAATTTACATGTTACATTGTAATATTTATCTTTTTTACCTTTGTTTCTTCTAGTATTCATTAATTCATATATTTTTTCGATATAATTATTGTCTTCACTCAATCTTATTAAACTTACTAGATAGTATTCATCTGTACTTTTAGGGACTTTTTTTTGATCACTAGGTCTATCGCCGTTTTAGCTGCATCAAAATGTCTTAAATGTGTATGACCATCCTGAAAACATTTCTTTGTGTTGTAAGCTATATAACCTCCCCTTACTTGAAAAATTATATATTCTTTCTTTTCATAGATTTTATTATACATTTAATCAAATCCTTCTAAAAATATTCTTAATATATAATATTAACTTTTTTCAAAGTAATTACATATTTTTAAAATTTATCTATTATTTTTATCTAAAAGTTCAGATACCGTAACAAATTTATATCCTTTTTGTGATAATGTGGATAATATTGTGTCAAGTGCTATAATTGTATTTTCTGTTCCATAGTCATGCAACAGTATTATATCTCCTGGTTTTACATTTTTTATTATTTTATCTGCAATTTGAGATGCTGGAGGATTTCTCCAGTCTTTTGCATCTACTCCACTCCACAATACAACTGTATAACCTAAATCTTGAGATAATTCTTTTAGACATCTCTCGTTATAATTTCCAAACGGTGGTCTAAATAAAACTGGCTTTTTACCTGTCTTTTCTATTATTATATCTTCACAATTTTTAATTTCGGTTTTTAGTTGTTCATTTGACAATGTACTTATATCCGGGTGAGTAAATGTGTGATTTCCTATTTCATGACCTTCTTTACTCGCCCTTATTACAGAGTCTGGATACCATTTAACGTGTTTTCCTACAACAAAGAATGTAGCTTTTGCATTGTATTTCTTTAAGATGTCAAGAATTTTAGCCGTTTCCTTTGGATGCGGCCCATCGTCAAATGTAAGAGCAATTTCTTTGCTGTTATTTGAATTATTTTTTATTATATTGTCTTTATCATCTATGTTTTTATAAGCTAATATTAAGGGTGCATTTACTAAAAAAAATAAAAGTGCTATCGCAATAGCTTTTTTAAAATACTTTTTATAGTTCATAATTTTATCCTTTCATAGTTTTAACATTTTAATACTTAAAAAGGTGATTTATTTTAAGTTCTATAAAATTGTATTAAAACATTTATTATAAAAATGCTTTTGTTAATAGATAGCATACCCTAAATATAACTTTATAATTCACTTTAAATTACATTATTGAATATAATTTTTATTAAAATTATATTTTTAAATAAGTTATTTTTTAAAATTTAACTGTGAATATTTCTTCTAAACTTCTTCCAAATATAGATGGCTTATCAAACTTCCAAGTCCCTTCATATACTAATTCGCCATCTAAATAGAATTTTCCAAAGCCATGTTTTTTACCATTTCTAAATTCGCCTATGTATTTTTTATTTTCACTCCAAATATAAGTTCCAAATCCATGAATTTGATTTGATTTCCAAGTTCCTTCATAAATCAAAATTCCAGAAGGATTATAACACGATCCATCGCCATCCATTTTATTATCTTTATAGTCTCCATAATACATACATCCATCATTCCACTTAAAAATGCCATTTCCATTTTTTTTACCATTTTTAAAGTTGCCGATATATTCATCTCCATTTGCATAAAGTATCTGGCCTATACCGTCTCTTACATCATCTTTAAAGTGTCCAGTATATATATTTCCATTAGGGAATATATATTGACCACAACCTTCTTTTATATTGTCTTTAAACTCCCCTGAATATTCAAGTATTCTCTCATCTTCTGTAAAAAAAGAATATACTCCAATACCATTCATCTGTGCATCTTTTATTTTTCCTATATATTTATCTCCATTACTAAAGCAATAAATTTTAATATCGTTACAATTAAAATCTATTTTCTCATTTGTAAGAGCTTTATTTTCTATTAATTTTATATCTTCTTCACTTGCGTTTATATCTTTTTTTAATGCTTTTCTCTTTATATTTTGTGCATTTCTTACTTTTCTCTTCACATCATTTATAGATTTTAAATACTCATTATATATTGAAACATTATTTTTTGTATCACTCATATAAAATGCTCCCTTTCTTTGGATTAAAACTATTAGTCATATTTCTATAATATAATTATATAATCATAATAGTTTTATAACAATAAAGATTTCTTTTAATCAATATCAATTTCCTTCAAATAAAAAAAGTCTCCTTTTTTTAGAAGACTTTTTTATATTCTTTTTATATTTTATAGATATCGTTCTTTAAATCCTTTACCTTTTACTTCATTTAAATCATTTACTGATATAAATGCTTTTTCATCGTATTTAAGTGCTATTTCTTTTATTTTTGGTATTTCTTTTGCTAATGCTACACAATATACTATTTTTTTCTTTTCACGTGTATATCCACCTTCTGCATCAAAGAATGTAACACCTCTGACTAAATCATGCATTATATCATGTGCAACTTCTTGAGATTTTTCTGTAAATACCATTACTGCTTTTTCTTCAAAGAATGCATCTTTTACTACTGACATTGTTTGTGCATTTAAGAACATACTTATTAATGTGTATAATGCTAAGTTTATTCCAAATAAAAAACTTCCACATAAGACTATTGCTATATTAGCAGCTAAAGCTGTATTTTTAACTTCTACATTTCTTTTTACTTTTAAAATAGCTCCTATAATATCTGTCCCACCTTGTGATGATTTTGCTCTAAATGTAAGTCCTATACCTATACCACATAAAACTCCACCAAATGCACTTTGAAGTAGTATATCGTCTACTTTGATATAAGTTCCTATATCTTGTGTTACACCTAATATAAGAGAAAATAATACCATATTAATTAAACTAGTAATACAAAAATCTTTGTCTAAATATATAAATCCAAGTATAAATATTGGTATATTTATTAAAAATGTAAGTAACCCTACATTTATATTTGTCATGTAATTAATCATAGTAGCAAGTCCTGTAACACCTCCACTTAAAAGATGTGCTGGTCTTATAAATCCATTTATTCCTATACTTGATATAATCATACCTGCTAGTATAAGGCTATATCTTGCAAAAATATTTTTTTCTACTATGTTATTGACCTTACTCATAATATTTATCAATCAAAGTCATCCCCTTTGTCTTAACTTTGATTTCTCCCTTCTTTCTCAATATCTTTTATAAGCATCACCCTGTTTGCTTTTCTTTAACTATTATTATAATATCTTTTTTCAATCTGTAAAGTGCAACTTTTGTGTTATTTTTCTTTTTCTATATACAATTTGTGAAATTTTGCTTTCACTGTTTTTATTCAATCTTAATATGATTTTATTTTATTTTTTATTTCATTTTTATATCTTAGACACATGTATTTTACTTATAAAATTTCTGATTTAAGCAATTTTTAATATATTAACTTGCATTTAATGCAGGGAGTCTTTATATACATTCATTATTTGTAAAAGATAATTTTTTATATTATTTTATTTATATAGATATTTCCCGATATATTACCAAAATAAATATAATTTCCTTATAATTAAAAAAGTGATATTGTAAATAAATCTACAATATCACTTTTTTATTATTATTTTAAAATTGCTAACACTTTTTCATTTCTATTATATGCACTATTTGGGTCTGTAGCTTTTAAAGTACGTAAAGCATCTTTTGCTTCTTGTAATCTATCATTTTCATAATATATTGTAGCAAGCTGATAATACGCATCATCATAATATTCTTGAGATGCTGAATATGAGCTTACATATTTTTTGTAGTATTTTATAGCATTTTCAGTATCGCCCATTTTCTTATATGAAAGTGCTATATTATATATTGAATCTGCATTATAAGAAGATGTATCTTTTGCTTTTAATGTATACTCATAGTATTTTATAGCAGTTTTATAATCACCTGATGCTTTATACTTAGTTGCATCAAAATAAAGCGCTTCTGCACCTCTTGCTATTTGCTTAGTTTCTTCTTCTTGTTGTTTAGCTTTTTGCTCTGATTCTTGTGCATCTTTTGCTTCTTGCTCTTTTTGACTTAGCATTTCTTCTGTTTCAGATAATGCCTTTTTATTTTCTTGTATTTCAGTATCTTTAGAACTTATCTGTTCGTTTAAATCATTTATTTTCTTTTGATTATGTAAGTAAGCTCCTCCCATACAAACTATTAAAATAGCAATTACAGTATATAATACTATATGTTTTTTATCTGTTTTCTTTGTTTTAGATTTAGGTGTATTTTCTTTATTATCGTCTTTATTTACTTTTGTCTCTTCTTTTTCTTCTGACTTACTTTCAAGATTTACACCTTCTTCATTAAATTTTTCAAAGATAGGGTTGTTTTTATCTATGCATCTAAGTTCTTCTAATAATTCTATCTTTTTCTTTTCATCTCCTACTCTATCGTAAAGTAGTATAGATATAACATATGGCTCTATAAGATCTGGCTCTTCTAATATTAAAGAGTCAAATATCTCTATAGATTCTTCATTTAATTCTTCATTTATAAATCTAATTGAATGATTATATCTCTCTAAGAATACTTTAAATTCTTTTGATGACAACAAGTTAACGTATTTTCTAGATAATTCATTATTTCCATAACATTGACTTGTGTAAAAACTCTCAAATGCTTTAGAGAAGTCACATTTTAATAAACATAAAAGACCTTTTAAATTTAATATATCTGGGTCTTTTGGATTTAATTTAAGCGCCTCTTCTATAAATTCTACTGCATTTGTAATGTAATGTCTTATAGCTAAATCAAGTGCGTTGTTGTATTTATTATAAGACTCTAATTTAATTTCTTTTGATATTTCCGTAGAATTTGTATTAAGTTCTTTTTGTAAGTTTAAAATTGTTTCATTTTTATAGTTTGAAGTAACATATGTTTGTTTTAATGCCTTTAATGTGTCATTATCTTCGCCTTCATCTTCATCTATTTTAAAAAATGTATAATCGCTTTTATTTTCTTCAACTAAAGAAATGTCCATTATTTTTCTAGGCATATTTTCAATATCTAAAATTATATTTTCTCCTAAAATGATAATCGCCTCCTAATATTCCATATATTCTAAGATAACATATTTATAAATTATAGTCAAAAAAATCCTTCATCGCAATAGATGAAGGATTTTTAAATGATTATTTTATGTTGTATTTTTTTACTTTTCTGTATAAAGTTGCAATACCTATATTCAATGCATCTGCAACTTTTTTCATTTCTTGAGTATTACTGCCGTATTTTTTTATTGCTTTTTCGATTTCTTCTTTTTCTAATTGTTCTACTGTCTTGATTTCTTCTTTATACATCTCATCTAATTTAAATGATATTAAATCAGACATACTAGATATAAATTCTCTAAGCTCTTTGTCTTTTGATAGTATCTTTTGTTTTTGTTCTTCTGTAAATGCGGCTATACCTAAAATTCCTAAATTTTCACTTCCAAGTTTAATAGGTGTACATATATCTGCTAGTTCTTTGCAGTGTTCTCTGCTAGAACAAGTTTTGCATCTATTTTCAATTTCTTTATTGATAATATATGAATTTCCTGTTTTTAGAACATTTGAATATACAGCTTCTTCTGATATTTTGTCGCCTATTTTATCTTTAAATATGCCTGTTCCCGCTATTCTATATAAATCTTTCGATACTACAGTAACATCAACATCTAGTACTTTAGAGATATTTTGGCAAATCTCTTGAATATACTGGGTTATATCATTAAGTTTCAAATCAACACCCCCTATAATTTATATTTATTTTTATTGGTCTTTAAACCATTAAAATCACTTTTGTGATTTTTATTAAGTTAGATTTGTGGGGTTTGGACCTCTCCTGAAGCAGGTGGTGTAGTATCTCCTGGAGTTGGAGTTTCGCTGTTATTTTTGTCACTACTTTCTCCATTATTGTTGTTTTCGCCTTGTCCAGGATTATTTTCTGATGGATTTTGATTGTTACTATTATTATTTGAATTTGATTTATTTGATCCAACTGCAATTACTGCATTTTTACTTGGATAATGTGATTGGCATACTGTCTCTTTTTTTATTTCGTTGCCATCTTTATCATAAAAAATTCTATAAGTAGTAACACTGTATCCCTTTCTTCCACTTTCTAAAGCCTTTGTAGCACCTTCGCTTAAGTTCGTATCTACTTGTTTTATAGTACTGTATTCTATAGTCGCATTTACTGTTGTAGATATTTCTATGTCTTTTTTATCACTTTCAACACCAAATATCTGACATGTTATTTTTCCATTGTTATAGTAATTTTTTATAAATACAGGATTTTCATAATTATTTTTAAATACAAAATCTATACCCGAATCATTTACTGTAGCATCTCTTCCTAGACCTACATAAGTCGAAGGTATAGAGTGATTTATTCTAGTTACTATATCTAATCCAGCGTATAAAACACTGTTAAATATAGTTGATGAAACTTGGCATACACCGCCTCCTGTTCCAAATGTGACTTCACCGCCACTTATAACATGTGCATCTTTATATCCATTTTCTTTAGTTCTTTCGCCAGTATAGTTGTTGTAAGAGAACTCTTGTCCAGGCATTAATAAGATATCACTTGTTCTTTCTGTCGCTAGTCTTAAGTTTTCAGATCTGTTAGCATCTCCTGGAGATGCTACTGTAGAATAACTAGCAAGTAATGTATCTATACCTTCTAGGTCATCACTATTTACTTCTGGTTCTATTTTTGCAACTATTAATTCCTCGTCAAAATTTGTATTTTCAAGGTTTTTTATGAAGTTTGTCTTGCTCGCTTCTATGTCTAATTCTAGGCCACTTTCTTCTTGTACTACTTCAATTTCTCCACCTGTGATTTTTAGTGTTGCATTTTTAACTTCTATATTTATTTCTTTTGATATTTTTTCTAATTCTTTTACTAATTTATCTTCATTAAAGTCAATCGCTATGTTTATGTGCGTTTTTACTCCGAGCATAGATTTTAATGATTTGAATACATTTACTATTATGTTTCCCTTTCTATTAACATCATATGCATTTTGTACTGTTTTAGATAAATCATAACTTACATCTATTGTTTCCGGTGATATTTTCCACTCATCATCTTTATATTTGAAGTTAAAAGGCTCCATTTTATATTCACTGCTTAATTTTTCTTTTGCTTCGTCTTTTGTTAATTTTCCAATATTAATATTTTTTACATATACATTTTTAGATATTTTATCACTTTTTGTAGAGAAAAGTCCTACTCCTAGGATTACCAATACAAAACATAAAACACCTAAAATAATCTTTTTCCTCATAAATAACTCCTCGTAAAACTAAATTTTGCTTATTTTATCGTCGACACATTTGTATACTGTTTTATTATACATATTTACTAAATACACTTCTTTTGTTAAAGAAAACCATCCTTTTTTAACAAGTACATAATAGTAAATATTATTATTTTTTTCAACTAGCTTGTTTAATTGTTCTTTATTTACATATTTTTCAATATCTGATTTAAATTTAACTTCTAAATCATTAAATTCTTCTTTTTTAGAGCTCAATCTATCCCTCACTATAGATGCAGCATCTTTAGAAGTTATTGCAAATATGTACTTTCCATCTTCATCTACTTTATAATATCCATCACTATATTCACAATTATAATCAACTTTTTCTGATTTATATGAATATATTTTTTTCTCTTTTGGTTCAACCAAAACTTCATTGTATATTTTATTGTCTCTTACAACTTCTGCATAATAGTAAAGAGTTCCGCCTATTGTCTGTTGATATGATATAACTGACAATTCACTAGAGTCGATTTTACTTCTTTTACTTATTAAATTTAAAATATCATCAGACGTAAGAGTATATACAGATATTTTTTCTTTGTATTCATCTTCTAATTCTTCTATTTTTTCATCATTTGGATAATATGGTTTTAAATAAGTTAAATAAACTAATGCTTCTTCATAATTACCCTTTTTTGAAGAATTTTTTGATTGAGATATATAATAATCATACATAGCTTTTATACACTCTTGTTTTTTATTTTGTGCTAAGCTGTAGTATTTTTTATCTTCTTTTACTACTTTGTCATATTTATCTATAGCTTCTTTATATTTTTTTATTTGTTGAAACTTACTACCTTCTTGATATACTTTTCTAGATTGGCATATTGTTTCTATATTATTTTTATATTCATCTAAATCTTGATAGATTCCTTTTAGTGAAGTTGTCACTTCCATATAAGAAGATGCCTTTTCATAGCTTATATTTTCATCAATGTACATTTCTTCTACCCTGCTTGATATATCTAATAATTGATTTACATCAATTTCTATATGATTTAAAGCATTTATCGTGTTTATAAGTCCTAAATACTGTTCTCTAGACATTTCACCGCTTATGTATTTATCTCCACTATTTGCAACTAATGAAGATAATTTATTTGATGCTGACTTGTTAAACTTATTCATTTTAGATGCTGAAAATTCTTTTTCTAGATTTTCATAATATTGATATGCTTCTGTATATCTTCTACTAGATATGCTATCTACTAGAGTATTAACTTCTTTACTTACACTGAAATCTCCATTACTAAAAAAAAGAACTACTAAAAGTATTAAAAAAGCCACCAATGACAAAGATAGACTAACCAAATATTTTTTATTATCCTTGATATTATCAATTAAATATTCAATTTGATTTTTTAATGTGTCGAAACCTTTTTTTAAATTCATCCATCTTTACCTTCCTGTTGTTTTTAGTTTTATAATTTATTATACCATATTATTTCATTAGGACATTATGTATTTCTGCACTTTTTTACTTTATATCACAAAAAATAGGTTGGAAGACAAATTTTAGATTCTTCTAACCTATTTTTATAATACTATAATTTCGCATTATTTTGTAATACAAATATAACACTTATATCGTCATGCGAGCCATACCTGCTCAATTTTTCTAAATGAGCTTTATATTTATTTTCTAAATTATATCGTCTAAATATATTTTTATTTAACATCTCGAACGTAGAGTCTAATTCCGATTTTACTTCTTCATATGTATTAAAGCAGTTTATAAATCCATCTGTAAATATAGCTAGCTTTAGGTCTTTATATCTGTTTAGTATTTTATACTGCATTTTATCTTCACAATTTTCATGTGCTAGTGAATTTACAACTCTATAATTATTATTTTCAAATATAAAATTATAGCCATTTTCTTGCTGTATTAAAATATTGCCATCTCCTAAATTAAAAAATATCATTTTATCTCTCAATAATATAAAAAATGTCAATGTAGTCCCGTAAAGTCCATAATTTAATTTATATGCTCTATAGTTTCTACTGTAAAAATCTTCATATACTAGATTTCTCCATCTCAGCTTTATTTGTTTTTGAATTATACCTTTTTTAAAATTATTTATAAATAAATCACTATCAATTTGTAGATATTTTTCTGATATATCTAAAATGGCCTTACAAGCCAGTCTAGAACCTATATGACTATACTTAAACATATCCATACTATGTCCATCTGCTACTGAGCATATAAGGTAGTCTTTATATTTTTTATAAATAGAGAAATCTTGTGAACAAGAAGATTTTATTACATTTTTATATCCAACTGTGTTGCCTTCAAATATATTTATACACATAAAATCTTCTACCTCCTAGTTTTATTCTATTATTATTTAGTTAGTTCAATAAAAAAAAATACCATTAAATTTTAAATTTAATGGTATTTTATATTCACATAATTGATTTTTATAAACTATATCTAAGATATTTCTCGTCTGCGGCTTTTTCTTTGTATGTTTTTTGGGTGTGTTTGAGTTTTTTGTTTAGGATTTTCGGTAGTTCTTCTAGCAACTCGCTTTGGCTTTTCCTTTTTGAAAATATAATCAAATCTCACTAAAATCATACCTGCCGTCAACATTATAAATCCTAATCCACCTAATAATATATAAGCGATTCCCACACGATATACTCCCATTATCCTGTTGCTTATCATTAAAATTATCATTGCACAAAAACATATTAAAAAAGACGTTAATAAAGTTTTAAAAAGTTTTTTGAAAACACTTTTCATATTATCCACTCCCAAAATTATATTTTCCTTCAATATATATATTAGCAAAATAATACATAAATATCAATTCATATAAGAATTTTGACATAAATTCGTTATAATTTGTTAACTATTCCAATTTATTCACTTTATATTTTCATATATATAAAGTAGTAACAATCCTACTTATTTTTAATAATATAAATATAAAGATTAAATTTAAAAGGGGTGATATTATGCCATGTTTGCCTAACTTGGGTTCAAAAGCTCCTGATCATTTTACAGTTAATACGACATTTGGCCCAATAAACTTATCTGATTATACAGGTAAATGGGTAGTTTTATTTTCTCATCCAGGGGACTTTACACCAGTATGTACTACTGAGTTTATATGCTTTGCAAAGTATTATAATGAATTTAAAAATCGAAATACACAATTAATCGGACTTAGTGTAGATAGTAATGCATCTCATTTAGCATGGGTTTATAATATATGTCAACTTACAGGAATTGAAATACCATTTCCTATTATAGATGATTCTAATATGCAAATTGCAAAATTATACGGAATGATTTCAGAGCCTATGAGTTCATCTTCTACAGTTAGAGCTGTATTTATTATAGATGACAAACAAATACTTAGAACTATTTTGTATTATCCTATGACTACTGGACGAAATATTTTTGAAATTCTTAGAATTATAGATGCTCTTCAAAAATCTGATTGTGATAATGTTGTAACTCCTGCTAATTGGTTGCCAGGAAATTCAGTTATAGCTAAGCCACCAAAGACATACAAAGAACTAAAAAATACTATAAAAAACTGTGATAAAAAATATTCATGTTTAGATTGGTACTTGTGTTTTATAAATCAAGAAAATAGAAAAGATATGCCTGAATATATAAATCAAAAAAATCAACCTAAATACATTTATCCTAAAACTAAAAACAGTATATCTTCATCTAGTAAAAATACAAAACTTTCAAAGAATGATAGAAAAAACACTGAATATATAAATCCTAATTGTCCAAATTTAAATCCTATAGTATTTGAATATGTATTAGGAAATCCTAGAAACTTAGATCCTACTTATTTAGATGCTGCAATATATGCATTTGTAGAAATAGATGATAATGGTAACTTATATGTACCTGCACCAAGATATCTAAATGAGATGTTAGCACTTAAAGAAGTTAAACCTTCTTTAAAAATAATTGCAGCTATCGGTGGATGGGGTGCTGATGGTTTTTCTGATGCAGCATTGACTCCAACATCAAGATATAATTTTGCTAGAAATGTAAATCAACTAGTAAGTGATTATGACTTAGATGGTATAGATATAGATTGGGAATATCCTGGTAATGGTGCATCAGGTATAAAATCAAGACCAGAAGATAGAGAAAATTTCACACTTCTTATAACTGCCCTAAGAGATGTTTTAGGAGAAGACAAATGGATTAGTGTCGCTGGTACTGGTGAAACTGCATATATCAATAGAAGTGTTGAAATAGATAAAATAGCACCTTTAATAAACTACTTCAACCTTATGAGCTATGATTTTACTGCAGGCGAAACTGGTGAGAATGGACGAAAACATCAAGCTAATTTATATGATTCAAATTTATCTCTTCCTGGTTATAGTGTAAATTCTATGGTCAACAATCTTATAAATGCTGGTATGCCATCTAGAAAAATCACTTTAGGCGTGCCATTTTACGGAAGACTAGGTGCTACAAATACTAAGTCTTATGATGAACTTAGAGAAAACTATATAAACAAAAATGGATATGTTTATCAATTTGACAATCAAGCACTAGTACCTTATTTAGTTAAAGATAATACATTTGCAATGTCATTTGACAACGATTTATCTATATTCCTAAAAGCTAAATATGTTATTCAAAATTGCCTTGGCGGTATTTTCTCATGGACATCAACTTACGACCAAGCCAATATCTTGGCAAGAGCAATGTACTTGGCTATACACGATATGTATAATTTTGAAGATGAGCTTAGAGATATATATGGAGATGTTCCTAGCTTACCTGACAATTAATTGTTATAATTATTTATAAATTCGAAAGGTATTGTAAAATATATTTTATATTTTTAATACCTTTTTCTAACTTTTTTTATTATAATAATATTAAGTTAGAAAAC
>NZ_CABQXJ010000086.1:0-12780 GCF_902468165.1 uncultured Intestinibacter sp. | reverse complement strand
ATTATTATTTCAATTAATTAAAATAATAAACATATTATTTACAAAAAAGGAGAAAGTTTTATGAATTTACTTGGTCTAATAGTTGAATATAACCCATTTCATAATGGCCATCTATATCATTTAAATGAATCAAAAAAATTAACAAATGCTACACACACGATAGCCGTAATGAGCGGAAATTTTATGCAAAGAGGTACTCCGCACTTTTGGATAAATTTACTAGAGCGGAAATGGCAGTCAAAAATGGAGTTGATTTAGTTGTGGAATTACCAACTTTATATTCATGTCAAAGCGCGGAAATTTTTTCTCACGGTGGAATAACTTTACTAAATTCACTAAATTGTGTAAATTCTGTTTGTTTTGGTAGTGAAATCGGAAATATAGATATATTATATATAATTGCCAAAATCTTAATAGATGAACCACCTACATTTAAAAATAAACTAAAAAGTTATTTAGGAGATGGACTTCCATTCCCAAAAGCTAGAGCATCTGCTTTATTTGATTATATAAGCGAAAATAAATTATACGATACTTCAAAAGAAACTTTGCTAGAAATATTAAATTCACCTAATAATATTTTGGGAATCGAGTACATAAAAAGCATATTAAAATTAAATAGCAATATTAAACCATACACTATAAATAGAGTTAATTCTGGATACAATAGTTTAAATATAAATAACTCAATTTGTTCGGCTTCAGCTATTAGAAATGCCTTAAAAACAGATAGTTTAGAAACTATAAACTACACTATGCCAAAACCAACTTATGATTTAATAAACGATACTGTTAATTCCGGTGTAAACCTTGTATATAACGATGATTTTTATCAAATTCTTTCATCGATAATTTTAAGAGATAAAGATAATCTAACAGATTATTTTGAAGTTAATGAAGGTATAGAAAATAAAATTTATAACTCTATCTTTAAATGCCAAAATATTGAAGAATTGCAAAACGAAATAAAATCAAAAAGATATACTATGACAAAAATTTCTAGAACATTAAACAATATAATGTTAGGCATAAAAAGAGATGATATTCTAAAAACTAAAGATTTAAAAGAAATGCCTTATGTCAGAGTTTTAGCATTTAATGATAAAGGCTGTGAAATTCTAAAAGAGATAAAGAAAAACTCTGAAATAGAAGTTATTACAAAGTTTTCAAAAATAAAACATATAGATTCAGACATATTTAACACTTTAATAAACTACGATATTAAAGCTACTAATATGTATAGTTTAATATATAACAAGTCCTTATTAAAAGGGCCTATGGATTATATAACTTCACCAAAATATATAAAATAATATAAAAATTCGCTTCGCTCATGGCGCCAACGAATCGGAGATTCCGTTGCTTAAAATTTTAAAAAAGCCCGACAGATAATCTGCCAGGCTTTTTATATAAATAATCTAAATTTATTTTATAAATCTTTTACTACTTTATTGTATAAATATTTTAAGAATATAGCACTTACTGTAACTGCAGCTATCTCTGCTATTGGGAATGATAACCATACTAAGTCTACATTTCCTAATTTTGATAGTAAGAATGCAACTGGTAATAAGAACATTAATTGTCTTACGAATGAAACTAACATACTTAATATACCATTTCCTAATGCTTGGAATGTTGAAGATGCTATTATAGAGAACCCTGCAAATACAAAGCTGACACTTATTATTCTAAGTGCTGGTATACCTATAGATAACATTTGTTCAGATGCGTTAAACATCTTTAATAATGGTCCAGGTATTGCTTGTATTATAACAAGTCCTATTAACATTATACCTACAGCATAACAAATACTTAATTTAATAGTTTTTACTAATCTTTCTTTGTTTCTAGCTCCTAAGTTGAACGATACTATTGGAACCATACCGTTGTTTAGACCGAATATTGGCATGAATACGAAACTTTGTAATTTATAATAAGCTCCGAATACTGCAACTGCTGTTGATGAGAATGTCATAAGGATTAAGTTCATTCCATAACTCATAACAGAACCTATTGCTACCATTAATACTGAAGGAATACCTACATATAATATTCTTCCTAAATATTCTTTTTCTAGTCTGAATCCTTTTAAATGTAAATGTATTTCTTTATTTTTCTTAAGGTTAAGTATTACTGCAAATGTACCTGCAACTATTTGACCTATAACTGTTGCTATAGCAGCACCTGCTATACCTAATTTAGGCATACCGAATAAACCAAATATTAAAATTGGGTCTAATATAATATTTATTATTGCCCCAGTTAATTGTGTTGTCATTGATAAAAGTGTTTTACCAGTTGATTGTAATAATCTTTCAAATGCAACTTGAGTAAATATACCAAATGAACATATACATACTATTCTTAAGTAAGTTGTTCCTGACTCAACTATATCACTTATATTTGTTTGAGTTTGCATAAATTTTTGTACTGCAAATAACCCTATACATAAGAATATTAAATAATTTATAAATTCTAAGAAAATACCGTGAAGAGCTGATTTATTAACGCCTTCTTGGTTATGTTGTCCTAAGTTTTTTGAAACGAATGCATTCATCCCAACCCCTATACCTGTTGCTAAACCTATCATAAGGTTTTGTACTGGGAATGCCATTGATACTGCTGTTAACGCATTTTCGCTAAGTTGTGCAACGAAAACACTATCAACTATATTGTATAATGCTTGAACAAGCATTGATACTACCATAGGTAACGCCATAGATAATAATAATTTGTCTACTGGCATAGTACCCATTTTATTCTCTCTTTGAACTGGTTGCTCTTGTCTAACCGCTGTTTGTTCCATAATATTCCCTCCTATTTTATTCTTTTTTTGTACTGTCTGAAATTCTTTCAAGAATGTTATATAAAAGTTTTATCTCTTCATCTGAAAAATCTTTTAATAATTCTTGTTTGTATTTCTTTAGATCAGCGTCTACTTCTTCATGCTTTTTCATACCTTCTTCTGTAAGAATTATTTTGTTAACTCTCTTATCAGTAGGAATACTTACTCTTTTTATGTACCCCTTCTTCTCTACGCAACTAATCATAGTTGAAACAGAAGACCTTCTAATATCAAACATCTTTTCTAAATCTCTTTGGAATAAATCTCCCTCACTACTTTTATCATGTATACATTTTAGAAAAAATGCCTGTATTCCTGTTAAATCATGCTTTAGTGCGACTTGATCTATTTTTCTTTTTATTTGGTTATCTACTTTGTGTAAAACACCAATTACCTCAATTCTATCCACCAAGAAATCACACCTCTCTTTTGTTAGCCAACTAATGTTAGTTACCTAATGTTAGCACTCTAACAATTCTAATCTTTTTTATTATAAATGTCAATTATCTTTCCTAAATTTTAATTATATAATTTTTACATTTTATCTAGTTCTTTTACATATTTCTGCACAAAAAAATCACCTAAAACTACTTATTTTTCAATAAATATTTTTAGGTGATTTTCTATTTTAGATCTTATAATTCCAATGTGAAGTCCTTTACTTCGTTATGTGGTTTGATAACGACAAATTTCTTTTCATCCCAAGGCCCAGTAAGTAACTTTTCTATATAATCAATCGGATATTCTAGTATTTTTAATTTTAGATTTAATGTCTCTGAGATTTCTCTACAAAGCGGCATTATTTCGCTTAAATCATAACATTTTGTATCGATTATCCCCAGTGTTTTATAGTGATTTAGCATCATATCAAATACCTCTTTGCCTGTTTCTTCTCCATATTTCTCAATAGTATATTGATACTCTACCCAAAGGTTTCTCTCACCTTCAATCCAACCCTTAGTCAAGAAGTACATACCATTTTTTCCACCATATTTTCGTCTTTCATCCACAGATCCAAGCATCAAACTTATGCAATCATCTACCTTTGGCATTATTAATTCAAGGTTGTTGCTTTTAATCCCTAATAGTGCATTTCCACATAATCCAAATGTCATAATAACCCTGTCAAAATCTTGTAACTTATCCAATTCTTCTTGGACTGTTTTATGTAATTTTTCAGGATAATTATGTAGCCCTGACTCTACCCAATATATAGGATAGTCGATATTATTATCCTTACATGCTTTTTCAATCTCATGTTTTAAAGTTTTACATGCTAATATTGCTATCTTCAAAATAACCCCTCCTAATAAAATAACTTTAATTTACCCCAATTTCTATAATAATTTTATCTTAAATACATTATTTTAATATATATTTTTCTACACTTAAAGTTGCTTGAAAGTTGTCCATTTATGGATATAATCCATTAAATATAAACTTATTTGCAATTTAATATATTTTCTATTAATTTTGAATCTACTTCATTTATCATTTTTACTGGCTCTGGCTTTTCATTTATATCACCAACTGCAATTCCCATCCAGTTAACTCCATACCAACTATCAAATTTATATCCTGTATTTTTGAATATACCTATAAATTCAAATCCTAATTTTTCATGGAATTTTAAACTTTTCTCATTAGCAGAAGTAATACAAGCGTATATATTTCTTACGTTTTGTAATTTTACAATCTCTATAAGTTTATTATATAGTAATTTTCCTACTCCTAAGCTTTTATAATTCATATCTAGGTATATTGATAACTCAACATCCCATTGATAAGCAGCCCTTTCACCATATCTATGTGCATATGCATATCCAACTATTTTATCTTTATATTCACAAACTATATATGGATATCCTTCTAAAGTTTCTTTTATTCTATTTTTAAACTCTTCAACAGAAGGCACCTCATATTCAAAAGTAATCGCTGTATCAGTAACATAAGGTCTATAAATACTTAATAATTCTTCTGCATCCGATACATCTGCCATTCTAAATGTTATATCTTTTAATATATCATCTCTATTTTTCATTGTATCTCTCCTCTAAAATCTTAATTGTCTAATAATTTTAATATATCATATTCTGAAATATAAAAAAGGATTTATCGCCAATTTAGCTTTAAATCCTTTTTTATATTAATTATATAATTCCTAATCTAATTCGTGTAAAAATAGTCCACATCTTACTTTTGGTTCAAACCAAGTTGATTTTGCAGGCATTATTTTATTTGCATCTGCAACTGCTATAAGCTCATCAAGCCCAGTTGGATACATTGCAAATGCTACTTCCATATCGCTATTTGCTCTTTTTTCGAGTTCATCAATACCTCTAATTCCTCCCACAAAATCTATTCTCTTATCTCTTCTAGGATCTTTTATTCCTAAAATTTCGTCTAAGATATTATCTTGTAAGATTGATATATCTAAAGATTTAACTTCATCATCTACCTTTGTATATTTATCTCCAAATTCAATTTTGTACCAATCTCCATCTAAAAACATACCTACATCGCCTTTTTTATTCGGTTTATATTGTTTTTTATCTGGTATTTTTTCGATATTAAATTTTTGTGCTATTTTATCTATAAATTCTTGTTTTGTATTTCCATTTAAGTCTTTTACTACTCTATTATAGTCTAAAACTTCTAAATTATCTTGGGGAGCTATCATAGCGATATAGTAATTAAACTCTTCATCACCTGTATAATTTGGATTTTGCTCTCTCTTTTCTTTGGCGATATTTACTGCAGCTGCAGCTCTATGGTGACCATCAGCTATATATAAATACGGTACTTTATCAAATTCATCAACTATATATTTTAAATCATTTTGTCTATAAATTTTCCAAACTGTATGACGTACTTCATCATCACTAATAAAATCGTATATTGGAATTTCATTTTTAACGTAGAAGTTTATGATTTCGTCTACTTTTTTTCTGTTTTTATAAGTAAGAAGAATTGTACCAGTATTTGCATTGCAGTATTTTATATGGTTTGTTCTGTCTAATTCTTTGTCAGGTTTTGTATACTCGTGAATTTTAATAATTCCATTGATGTAGTCATCAACAGACACACATGCAACAATGCCTGTTTGTGCTCTGCCATCCATAATCTCTCTATAGATATATATACATTCTTGCTTTTCTTTAATTAGTATGTTTTTTTCTCTAAATTTATTTAGATTTTCTCTAGCTTTAAGATAAACTTTTTCATCATGTTCATCAATTTCATCATCTAAGTCTATTTCAGCTCTGTCTACATGGATAAAAGAATATTTATTTTTATTACCCATTTCTTTAGCTTCTTCTCTATTCATAACGTCATATGGTAATTCTGCCACCATATCAACATAATTATTTGCTGGTCTAATTGCCCTAAAAGATTTTACTATTGCCATTTATCTTTCCCCCTGAAATCTATAATGCTATCTTTTCATCATCTTGAAAATATTCAACTAACAATTCTACTATTTCTTTGCTTATTCTATCTTGAGCTTCAACTGTTGATGCTCCTATATGAGGAGTTGGAGATACCATTGGGTGATTAACTAATTCTAGGTTTACATTAGGTTCATTTTCATAAACATCCATAGCTACAGCTTCTATTTTACCTTCGTCTAATGCATCTATTAAGTCGCGTTCACATACTAGAGCACCCCTAGCATTATTTATAAAGTATACGCCTTTTTTCATTAAATCGAATTCTTTTTTAGTTATTAAGTAACCTTTTTCTGGGTCATAAGGTATGTGTATTGTCAAGAAGTCTGTGTTTTTTAATACTTCTTCAAAGCTACAGAATTTGTATTTTTGACATCCTTCCATCTTTCCTAATATATCGTAGTATATTACTTTCATACCTAATGCTGTTGCTAATCTTGCAACTTCTTTACCTATTCTACCTAAACCTATTATTCCTAATGTTTTACCAAAGATTTCTGTTCCTATATATTGTTTTTTATTCCACTCACCGTCTCTCATAGTTACATTAGCTATATTTACAAATCTAGCTATTGTTATGATTTGACCAATTGTAAGTTCTGCTACTGATCTAGTGCTTGCACATGGTGTATTCATAACTTTTATTCCCTTTTGAGTTGCATATTTGACATCTATATTGTCAAGACCTACACCACTTCTGATTATTAATTTAAGTCTTGCGTTTCCTTCTAAGGCTTTATCTATTATTTCTTTAGTGATTTTATTTTTTGAACGAATAACTAAAGCATCAACATCTTGACACATTAATCCAAGTTCTTCACCATCATAATATTCATCTATTACATCAAATCCTAATTCCTTTAAGTTTTCTATTTGCTCTTTATTCATTCCATCAGCTACTAATATTCTACACATTTTCTATACCTCCAAAATCCTTTTCCACTTTATCATTAACACCCTGGTAAGTTATGGTTTCTTATTTTCTAAAAACTTACTACTTCGGGGCAAAATCCTAATATCTCATCAATATTTTTCAATAAATCTCTTATATCTTCTTGAGTATAATCTCCCATGTGTGAAATTCTAAATGTCTTGTCTTTTAGGTCACCGTATCCATTTGCAATTAAATATCCGCGTTTTTGTAATTCTTCATTTAATTCAGATACATCTATATTTTGGGTATTTTTTACTACTGTTAAAGTATTTGATAAATGATTTTTATCTGTAAAGATTTCGAAGTGTTCCTCAGCCCAATTTCTAACGATTTTAGCCATGTCTTCATGTCTTTTAAATCTGTTTTCTAGGCCTTCTTTTAAGATTTTTTCTAATTGATAATTTAAAGCGAACATGTGTGAAAGGGATGGAGTTGAAGGGTATTGATAATTTTTCTTTTTGATATACTCATACATAGATAGTAAATCAAAATATACTCCTCGGTTTGGTACTTTTTCTGCTCTTTTTTTAGCTTTTTCAGAAAATGTGCAAAGTGACATACCAGGTGGTAAGCCAATTGCTTTTTGAACTGATGTTATGCAAATATCTATTCCAATTTCATCGACGGGGATTTTTATTCCTCCCGCTGAACTAACTGTATCTACGCAGTAGACTATATCGTCATAATTTTTTAGGATTTGACCAATATCTTCAATTGGATTTCTTATGCCTGTAGAAGTCTCATTATGAGTTACAGTTATTAAATCGTATTTGCCAGTTGCAAGTACCTTATCGATCATTTCTGGTTCTATTGCCTGCCCTAATTCAACTTTAAATAAATCTGTTGGAACACCATTAGCTATACCCATTTTGTGCCATCTATCTCCGAATGAACCACAGGAGAATACTGCTGCTCTTTTTGATGTGCAACATCGAATGGATCCTTCCATTAAGCCAGTTCCGGAGGATGTTGATAATAATATTTCATTATCAGTGTAAAATAATTTTTTAGCTTTTTCTGTTATACTTTTTTGAAGTTCTGATGCTTCTTTGCTTCTATGACTTATAACTGGTGTAGCCATTTGTTCTAATACATCTTCACTAACGTCTATAGGTCCTGGTATAAATAATTTTTTACTCATAATAAGCCTCCTTTCTTAAATAGTTTAATTTTTTATTATCAAAATAATAATTACTTTGTTTAATAATTATAGTATGATTATTTCCTTAATTTGTCAATATTTTTGAGTATTTGATACATATAAATTTTTTTATATTTTATATATATTTTTTTATATATCATCAAAATATATATAATCACACAGATTTAATTAAACATTTATATTGATTTTTTTCTAATATTTTATAATTTGTAAATTATAATCCAATTTTTATTTTTATAAATATTATAGATAATCTTTTCGTAATGTTTATAATTATATCCATTTTATTTTAAAGTATTCTTATATATACATTTTTTATTAATTATTTTCTAGTTCTTTATATAAATCTTTTATGATACTCAATCCTTTTCTAAGCTCATCCTCATCTTTTGGAGAGCATATAGCAATTCTTATAGCGTACTTATTATATTAATTCACATCAAATTCAAACTTTTTAGCTACAGTTTTAACTATCTTAAAATAAAACTAGATCACTAAATAGAGACTTCTATTAATAAATTTAACTGCATTAGGTTATAATTATAAGTATGGTTAATTTTGTAAAAAGAAAGGGAGATAAACATGAAATATAAAGTATTAAAAAAACAAAACAGCTCTAAAAGTTGTCTTGTTTGTGGTGTGAAAAATGATTTAGGTCTAAAGGCTCGTTTCTATCAATTAGAAAATGGTGAATTGGCATCTATTTTCAATTCTAAGGAATTTCACCAAAGCTATCCTGGAAGAGTTCATGGTGGAATATCTGCAGCAATTTTAGATGAAACTATCGGTCGTGCCATAAGCGTTAGTGACGAAACAGTTTGGGGTGTTACAGGAAGTTTGGAACTAAGATATAAAAAGCCAGTCCCAATCGACTGCGATATAATAACAGTTGCTAGAGTAACTAGAGATACAAGAAAATTATTTGAAGGTGAAGGTGAAATAATCCTTCCTAATGGGGAGATTGCAGTTACTGCAAAAGCAAAATACGTAAAAATGCCGATTGGTCAAATTGCTGATGAATGTGATATGGCTGAGGAATGGATTCCTATCCCAGATGATGAACCTGTAGAATATATCGAAATTCCAGGAAAATAAAAATCTTAACTTTTAATTTAATATATTATGCAAACTAACAACGTATCTGAAATAGTATCATTTCGAGATGCGTTTTTTCATATTATATAAAGGAGGTTTCTAAAACAACGTAGAATTAAGTAACATATTAAAAACTCTATGTTGATAATATTTTTATATACAAAGGTGTGTGATATATTGGATTTTGAAAAAAGAAAATTTGAAGTTATGGATTCACTACGAGATGCCGACCTTCTAGAGTCTTTTGATATACTTGAAGATGATCACCAAGCACTACTTTTAAGAACTTATCAAAAAATTGACGAAACACAAGCTCACTGCATAATCTCTATTATCATGTCTAGTGATAGTGCCTACAGTTTAATCTACTACGTTTTCGCTAAACTCGCAGACTTTAGCAAACAATCTACTATAATAGAATTTCTAAATAAACTAAATAACGATAGCATTCTTATGAAATATTATATTGATGAACAAAATCATATAGTTGGGGCAATAAATTATATTGGAATTGATACAAATTTTAATAGTTCTGAATTTATAAATTTGATGGAGATAGGCTTTAGCGAAATTATTGATGCATATAATAAAATCAAAAATTTAATTTAGGGGGAATAAAAATGGACTTTGATACTAAAAAATTGAAAGTTATGGGTGCAATGAGGGATGCCGATATTTTAGAATCATTTGATATTTTACAAGATGATAATGATGCCCTATGTCTACAATCTGCACAACAAATTGATGATTCTGGTGCAGTCTGTGTAATATCTGTAATATTACTTCCAAACCGAGCCTACAGCCTAGTGTACTACTATATAGCAAAACTCAATAATCCCTCAAAAAAAAATCTTGTTTTAAATATTTTAAATAGTTTAAATGAAAGTAGTTTATTGGTGAGATATTACCTAGATGAAGACGATAAGATATATGGCTGTGTAAATTATATTGGTGTTGAAAGAACATTTAGCAGTACTGAGTTTATACATATATTAAAAGTTGGCTATCGAGATGTCTTAGAATCTTATAGCACAATTATAAATTCTATTTAGTATAATAATAAAAAAACTGGATTATAAAAATCCAGTTTTTTATTTATTCATAAATCTTATTTATTATCTTCATCTAAATCTGCTTTTTTATCTATTTTTATATCAATCTTCTTTTCAAGAGTTAACCCTTCGTCAACTGTTTGAAACTCACTTCCTTCAAGTACAACTTCATTTTGATCTGAAGTATTATCTGAGTCTGTGTTTTCTTCTATTTTATCAGAAGGCTTTTCTCCATTTAAGATTTCCATAAATTCCTCACCTGTTATTGTTTCTCTTTCAAGTAAGTATTTAGATATTTCGTGTAGTTTTTCTTCATTTTCTTTAAGTATATTCATAGCTTTTTTGTGAGCTGATTTTATTATACTTAAAACTTCTTGGTCTATTTTAGTTGAAGTTTCTGGTGAACAAGTAAGCGATGCGTCTCCTCCTAGATATTGATTTGTCACTGTTTCAAGTGCCATCATATCAAAGTCTTCACTCATACCATATCTTGTTACCATTGCTCTAGCCATTTTTGTTGCTTGTTCTATATCGTTTGATGCACCTGTTGTGAATGAGCCGAATATTAACTCTTCTGCTGCACGTCCTCCTGTAAAAGTAGCAATTTTATTAAATGCTTCTTGTTTTGTCATTAGGACTTTTTCACCTTCATCAACTTGCATTGTATATCCAAGTGCCCCAGAAGTACGAGGTATTATTGTTATCTTGTGTACTGGTGCAGATTCTGTTTGTTTTGCTGCAACAAGCGCATGTCCAACTTCATGGTATGCAATTATTGATTTTTCTCTTTGAGATATAACTGCACCTTTTCTTTGATAACCAGCTATTACAACTTCTACACTTTCTTCTAAGTCTTCTTGTAAAACTTGATGTCTACCCATCTTAACTGCTCTTAATGCACCTTCGTTTATTATGTTAGCAAGTTCAGCACCACTAGCTCCTGCTGTTGCTCTAGCAATTGCATTGTAGTCTATGTCTTTAGCCATATTAACACCATGTGCATGTACTTTAAGTATTGATTCACGACCAGCTAAGTCTGGAAGTTCTACAGGAATACGTCTATCAAAACGACCTGGTCTAAGTAATGCTTTATCTAGTGAATCTGGTCTATTTGTAGCCGCTAATATAACAACACCTTTTTTACCATCAAAACCATCCATCTCAGTAAGAAGTTGGTTAAGTGTTTGTTCTCTTTCGTCGTTTCCTCCTGGCATACCAGTATCACGTTTTTTACCTATTGTGTCTATCTCATCTATAAATACTATACATGGAGCTTTTTCGTTGGCTTGTTTGAATAAGTCCCTAACTTTCGCAGCACCCATACCGACAAACATCTCAACAAATTCAGATCCTGATATTGAGAAGAATGGAACTTTTGCCTCACCTGCTACTGCTTTCGCAAGTAATGTTTTACCTGTTCCTGGAGGTCCTACAAGTAGTGCTCCCTTAGGCATTACTGCCCCGATTTCTTCGTATTTTTTAGGATTGTGAAGGAAGTCTACTATTTCAGTAAGAGCTTCTTTTGCCTCATCTTGTCCTGCTACATCATCAAAAGTCTTTCCTGTTTGAGCTTCAACATATACTTTGGCATTACTCTTACCAAATTGCATTGCATTTGCTCCTCCACCAAGTCTCTTCGCCATAGATTTCATAAGCCAGTTTCCTATAAATAAGAAAATTGCAAGTGGCAATATCCAGCTCACTATAAAGTTTACTATCCATGAATTTTCATCTGTGACTTGTTTTGTAAACTTAACGTTGTGGTCTTGTAAAGTTTTTACTAAATCTGGATTTTCAACATATCCTGTATAGTATGATTTTTTATTTTTCTTTTCATTTTCCCCACTCTTTTTTAAAGTGTATACTATTTGTGTATCACTCATCTCTACTTGGTCTACTTTATCTGATTCAACCTGAGTTAAAAATGTACTATAATCCACTTCTTCATATATTCGAGAATTTATGCTTGGTAAAAATAAGCTATTCAACATTACAACAAGCAATAATATTAAAAAGAAGTTAAAATAATTAAAATGTTTTGGTTTGTTTTTTTCTTCTTTCATATTAGCACCTTTCCTATGTATTAATTTATTTTACATAAATATTTGGTTCTCAAAATACCTATTAAAATTCATTATATATTATTATTGATAAAAAAACATTATATATTACATAAGATTTTTTATAATTTTCAAATTTTAACTCAAACTTATTTTAAACACCCTTTCAATGTTATGAAA
>NZ_CABQXJ010000085.1:0-12829 GCF_902468165.1 uncultured Intestinibacter sp. | reverse complement strand
TTATACCTGGATCACATTATCGGAGCGGGTGCGATGATGGCGGGACTTCTGGTAAATGCAGGAGTCGGACTTCTGATCCTGTTTCGTTTAAATCACGACAGAGCTCAGAATCTGAAAATTATCGGAACTCTTTACGGACTGGGTGTATTCTGGGGAATTATTATTGAATTTGCAGGAATCGTATTTTAGGAGGAATTATGGCGGGAAGCAGTTATGCGACGGCAAGCCGCAGAAAAATACTTGAATATCTGAAGAACAGCAATGATCATACGGTGACAGCAGCGGATGTGGACGAATATCTGAAACAGCATGACAGCGAGGTAAATATCACAACGATTTACCGTTACCTGGATAAACTTGCGAAGGATGGCACAGTGATTAAATACGTGGCTGAGAAAGGATGTCAGGCGGCCTATCAGTATGTAGAGCCGGGACGTGGATGCGAACAGCATCTGCATCTGAAATGTGTGAAATGTGGAAAGATTATTCATCTGGAATGTCATTTTATGGAAGAGATTTCTCATCATATCGAAGAAAGTCATGGATTTACCTTGCAGTGTAAGAATTCTATTCTGTATGGAATATGTAAAGAGTGTAAACCTGGCGATAACGAAAACGCCGAGTAGGTAAAGCGTATGCTATTATTCAATATATTAAAAGTTATAATATGGAAAGTAAGGATTTAAAATTATCACTTCCATTAATTAACAATTCGACTTAAAATAAATAAATATTTTTCCAAATTAGTATAAAAACTAAAAAAAATGGACATAAAATAGAAAAATATTTATTTATATTAGAATTATATATGGAAATTTTTCTGAGATTGATTATAATTTTATATAGGGTGTAAATTGCATTATATATAAGGAAATCTTTTTCAGAAAATTAAAGGTATATTTTCTTAAAATTTAGCGTACTTATTTTTGTAAAATTTCAAAAATGCATAATGGGAATTATATTTAAATTTTATATTTTAGGGAGACCATTTATTATAAACTACATAGACTATATTTTTTAAGGGAATTGACAAGATAATTTTAAATGAATAAAATATAGTTAAATTGGATAAATACGTTGGGCTTATATTGTATGAGACGTGCAATTATACATAAAATATTTAGGAGGAAAAAAATGTTAGATATCAAAAGAATAAGAGAAAACTTAGATGATATTAAAAAAGCTATGGACAGAAGAGGGGAAAAAGAATTTGACCTTGATGCTGTTGTAGCTTTAGACGATGAAAGAAGAGAATTATTAAAAGAAGTTGAAGTAATGAAAAATGAGATGAATATCGAATCTAAAAAAATACCTCAACTTATAAAAGAAGGAAAAGACGTAACTGCTGATAAAGCTAGATTAAAAGAATTATCAGATAAAATAAAAGCTGTAGATGAAAAAGTTAAAAAAGTTCAAGATGAATTAAGATATAGATTACTTAGAATACCAAATGTTCCAAACGAAAGAGTTCCTCAAGGAGAAACAGATGCGGATAATATAGAAGAAAGAACATGGGGAGAACCAAGAAAATTTGATTTCGATTTCAAACCACACTGGGAAATAGGAACAGATTTAGATATATTAGACTTTGAAAGAGCTGCTAAAATAACTGGTTCAAGATTCACTTTATACAAAGATAAAGGTGCTAGATTAGAAAGATCTTTATATAACTTCTTCTTAGATACAAATACAGGAGTTAACGGATATACTGAATTTATACCACCATTCATGGCTAATGCAAATTCATTCTTAGGAACTGGTCAATTACCAAAATTCGAAGAAGACATGTTCAAAGTAGACAACGGATACTACTTAATACCAACTGCAGAAGTACCTCTAACTAATATACATGCAAATGAAATACTTTCATATGATGTATTACCATTAAACTACACTGCTTATACTCCATGTTTCAGATCAGAAGCTGGTTCTGCAGGTAGAGATACTAGAGGTCTAGTAAGACAACATCAATTCAACAAAGTTGAAATGGTTAAAATATGTGCTCCAGAAGAATCTTACAATGAATTAGAAAAATTAACTTCAAATGCTGAATACTTGTTACAACAATTAGGTTTACCATACAGAGTTGTTAGAATATGTACAGGTGACTTAGGATTCACTGCAGCATTTAAATATGACTTAGAAGTATGGATGCCAAGTTACAACAGATACGTTGAAATATCTTCTTGTTCAAACTGTGAAGATTTCCAAGCTAGACGTGCTGGATTAAGATTCAAAAGAAGCAAAGATTCTAAAGCAGAATACTGTCATACATTAAATGGTTCAGGTCTTGCTGTAGGTAGAGCCTTAGCTGCTATACTTGAAAACTACCAACAAGAAGATGGTTCTGTAGTAGTTCCAGAAGTATTAAGACCATACATGGGTGTAGATGTAATAACAAAAAAATAATATTGAATTTAAATAATTAAATTTAATTTGCAAAAAGAATGCCATAATAAACCTCGGTTTATATAGGGCATTCTTTTTTTATATATAGGAAATTAAAATATATACGTCATGTTTGACAATGAGTAAAAAGAGGCATAGAATTAAATCATCAATATAAAGGGGGAATCAAACTATGAAAGCATTTTTAACTGTAATAGGTAGAGATAAGGTTGGGATAGTAGCAGCAATATCTGATGAATTATTTAAATTAAATGTCAATATCATTGATATAACACAGACATTGATGGATGAGTTTTTTACAATGGTAGTTATGGTTGATTTAGAAAAAAGTCCTAAATCTTTTGAAGAAATTAAACAAGCTTTACAAAAAAGAGGCGAATCTATAGGGGTAGAGACAAGAATTCAAAGAGAAGAAATCTTTAATAAAATGCATAGAATTTAATTCGGAGGGAAATCATGAACGTTAAGAATATACTAGAAACTATAAATATGATAGAAGAACAAAAATTAGATATCAGAACTATAACAATGGGTATATCTTTACTTGATTGTATTGATTCCGATGGAGAAAAAGCAAGAGAAAAAATATATAAAAAAATAACTACTTGTGCTAAAGATTTAGTAAAAGTAGGACAAGAGATAGAAAGTGAGTTTGGAATTCCGATTGTAAATAAAAGAGTTTCTGTAACACCTATATCTATAATAGCAGGGGCTTGTGATGATAAAGACTATGTAGAATTTGCAAAAGTTTTAGATAAAGCAGCCGAAGAGTTAGGAATAGACTTTATAGGGGGATTTTCTGCTTTATGTCAAAAAGGATATACTAAAGGCGACGAAATATTGATAAAATCAATACCAGAAGCTTTAGCATGTACTAATAAAGTATGTGCATCTGTAAATGTAGGTTCAACAAGAGCTGGGATGAATATGGATGCAATAAAACAAATGGGTCAAGTTATTAAACAAACTGCTGAACTTACAAAAGATAAAAAGGGATTTGGCTGTGCAAAATTAGTTGTATTTTGTAATGCAGTTGAAGATAATCCATTTATGGCAGGGGCTTTCCATGGAGTTGGAGAATCAGATACAGTAATAAATGTAGGTGTAAGTGGTCCTGGAGTTGTCCAAAGGGCTTTAGAAAAAGTAAGAGGAGAATCTTTTGATGTTGTAGCAGATACTATAAAAAATACAGCTTTTAAAGTTACTAGAATGGGACAATTAGTGGCACAAGAGGCATCTAAACGATTAGGCGTTCCATTTGGAATAGTCGATTTATCATTAGCTCCAACACCTGCAATTGGAGATTCTGTAGCAAATATAATAGAAGAGATGGGTGTTGAAGTTGTCGGAGCATATGGAACAACAGCAGCATTAGCACTACTTAATGATGCTGTTAAAAAAGGTGGAGTTATGGCTTGTTCTAGAGTTGGAGGTCTAAGTGGTGCATTTATACCAGTATCAGAAGATGCAGGAATGATAGATGCAGTATTAAAGGGCTCATTATGTTTAGAAAAATTAGAAGCTATGACTGCAATATGTTCGGTAGGCTTAGATATGATAGCTGTCGAAGGCGATACACCAGCTGAAACAATATCTGCTATGATAGCAGATGAGGCAGCAATAGGAATGATTAACAATAAAACAACTGCCGTAAGAGTAATACCAGCTCCAGGGTGTAAAGTCGGTGAGATGGTCGAGTTTGGAGGTTTACTTGGTAGAGCGCCAGTAATGAAAGTAAACAAATTCTCATCTAAAGACTTTATAGATAGGGGCGGAAAAATACCAGCACCAATACATTCATTTAAAAATTAGAAATTAATATTATACAAGAATTACTGTGAAATGATTTTTTAAATCGTTTTACAGTAATTTTTTTTGTATAAAAATATTAAATTATGTTAAAAAACACTATATGCTGTTTGTATTTTTAATAATTTGTTTTGAGGCAATTTAAAGGAAAAAGAATTAAAAAAAACAAATTATAATATAACCAATTGTTTTAGGGGGTGTAGAGATGGCTAAGAAGAAGAAAAAGAAAATAAAGTTTACAAATTTATTTTTACTTATAGTACTGTTATATATTTTAGTTCAAGTTGTAATTTGGACAATTGGCTATTTTACAAAGACTATGGTTTTAGAAGAAGAAAATATAGACCTTCAAATTAAAAAAAAGGCAATAGTAGTCATGGATGAGACTATAATCAAAGCTAACGAAGATGGAATCATAAAATATAATGTAGAAGATGGCGAAAAAATTAAAAATGATAAAAGTTTATTTACTATAAGTCAATCGGGACAAAATGAAGAAATATCACAAAAAATAGATGATCTAAAAAATGAAATAAATGACTTAGAAAAATCGAAAAATAGTATGAACTCAAATATAATATTAAATAAAAAGGAAGAACTTAAAATACTAGAAAATCAAAAACAAAAATACTATACAGAAAATATATCACCTACTTCTGGAATAGTATCATTTGAATATGATAATGATTATGAAAAAGTTAAATTAGACAAATTAGATGATATAAATTCAAATATATTGGATTCTTTAGAAAATAATTTTATAAAAATAAATAGCAATACTCATAAAGTTAGTTCATCAGAAGTAGCACTTAGAATAATCAATCCAAATGAAACTTATATATGCATATTTCAAAATAAAGATAAGAATCATTTTAAAGAAGCACAAGATTTAAAAATAATCTCTAATGGACAAGCAATTAAGGCAAAGATAGATAAAATATATGAAAAAAAAGATGAAGAGGTAATAGTCATAAAAATTATGGAACAAAATATGTCAATTTACAATACAAGAGTTCAAGAATTTGATATAATATATAAAAATATAAAAGGATTTAAAATACCCGTAGAGTCAGTTGTAGAAAAAAATAATAAATTGGGCGTTTATGTAATAAATGAGGAAAATAATATGCCAGAGTTTGTAGGTTTAGGCAAAAATTATTATAAAGATGCAAAATATTATTATGTGGATTATAATAAAAATAAGGATGAAAATAAATTGAATTTATATGATAGAATATTATTATATCCAAATTTTATAAATAAAAATATTAAAGTAAGCAGGTGACATTAATAAATGAGTATAAAATCAAATATAGAAAAAATTAAAGACGAAATTGCATCAATATGTAATGACTGTGGAAGAAATCCACAAGAAGTTAATTTAATGGCAGTTACAAAAACAGTTGATGTTGATGCTGTCTTTGAAGCTATAGATGCAGGTATAACAGATGTTGGTGAAAATAAACCCCAAGAGTTAGCTAGAAAATATGAAGTTATAGGGGATAAGGTAAACTGGCATCTTATTGGAACTTTACAAACAAATAAAGTAAAATACATAATTGATAAAGTGACAATGATTCACTCTCTAGATAGAGAGGCTTTATGTGAAGAAATTCAAAAAAGAGCAGAAAAAATAGATAGAATCATAGATTGTCTAGTACAAGTTAATATATCAAAAGAAGAAACAAAACATGGTCTTTATAAGGATGATGTTGTTGATTTTGTAAAAATGGTATCAGAAAAATATCCTAATATAAGAATAAAAGGTCTTATGACTATGGCTCCATTTGTAGAAGATGATGAAGTTATAGAATCAGTATTTAAAGGATTAAAAGATTTATCTCTAGAAATAGACTCACTTTCTTTAAAAAATGTTGAAATGAGCACTTTATCTATGGGAATGAGCCATGATTATCATCTAGCAATAAAACATGGTGCAACTATTGTAAGGGTAGGGACAGCGATTTTTGGACCTAGAAATTACAATAACTAAAATTAATTTACGATAAGGATTATATTAATAAAAAATATAATTAAAAATATTAAGTATTTTATTATAAATTTAAAGGAGGATGGAAATAATGTCAAATGGTCTAATTTCAAAATTTAAAAACTGGATGACAGAAGAGGACGAATATTATGATGATGAAGAAATGGACACAGATTTAGAAGAAAATGAAGAAGATATGGTGGGTAACGATATCGGAGCAATAAGATCATCATCTAAAGCTGCTACAACTAGCAAAATAGTAAATTTACATACAACAAGTTCAATGAAGGTTGTAATAGTAGAACCTAAAAAATATGAAGATGTAACAGTGATTGCAGATCACTTAAAACAAAAAAGAACAGTGATAGTTAATTTAGAAGGATTAGCTCAAGATGTAGATACTAGAAAAGCAATATTCTACTTTATGAGTGGAGCTGTTTATGTACTAGATGGAACAATACAAAAAGTATCGAGAGCTATATTTATCTTAGCGCCAAGTAATGTTGATATAGACGCAAACATGAAAAAAGAATTAGAAAGTAAGGCCTTTTTCCCTTGGCAAAAATAATTAAATAAAGGAGCAAGAATATGAGCGTATTGGGAGTATCACTAATAAGATTATTAGATGTAATATCATTCATCATAGTTATACAATGCGTATTAAGCTGGATACCTTCAGTTAGAATGAGTAGAATTTACGAAGCATTAAGCGTAATTACTGATCCAATTGAAGAACCTATAAGACGAGTTCAATATAGATATGTGTCAATTCCTGTTGATTTTTCACCATTAATAGCAATTTTATTAATACAAATATTACAAAGAGTAATATACTCTATATTCTTATAAAATGGAAAAGTTAAAACTTACAGCACATATCAAAGATATAGAACTAAAAAATAAAATGTACAAAGTAATTGATAAGGCGAATAGTTGTTTGAAAAATTACGATATAAAAGCTACAGAATTTTTAAATCCATTTGAAGTTAAAAATGCTATAGATATTTTAAATTCTGAATCAGATTTAAAATATAAAGTAGACGGTGGATATGAAAATGCAGAAAGACAGCTAATATATATTTTTCCATACTATATTGAGGAAGATGATGTAGAAAGTGATTTAAGAGTTATACAAATTGAGGGTAACTTTAAATTTAAAGCAATTTCTCATAGAGATTATTTAGGAGCCTTATTAAACTTAGGTATAAAAAGAGAAAAAATTGGAGATATATTAATACACGATAACTTCTGTCAAGTAGTTGTAAGTGAAGATATATGCGACTTTATAATTATTAATTTAGATAAAGTTTCTAGAAATAAAGTTAAGGTTAAAGAAATAACTGTAAAAGATATCGTACAAAGCGAGCATAACTTTAAGGAGATATCTTTTACAGTTTCGTCTTTAAGGGTAGATTCAATAATAAGTGGAGTTTACAGCTTATCTAGAAATGATAGTGTTAAGCTAATAAAAGGTGAAAGAGTAAATGTAGATTACGAAAAGATAATATCTCCATCAAGAGAAATAAAATCTGACAGTCTCATATCTGTTAGAGGTCATGGGAGAGCTATTATTGAAGTAGGAGATTTAACAAAAAAGGGTAGAACAAAAGTAAAAGCAAAAATTATTTTATAAAGATTTATATAGGAGGTTAGAGGATGATAACTCCAATTGAGATACAAAATAAAGAATTTAGAAGAGCCTTTAGAGGGTATAGTGAAGATGAAGTTGATGATTTTCTAAAAATAGTAACTGAGGATTTTGAAGCTTTATATAAAGAAAATATGGACCTTCAAGAAAAGGTTACTTTATATCAAGAACAAGTTAGTAGATACAAAAGTATAGAAGAAACACTAAATGCAACTTTAATTACAGCTCAAAGTGCTGCAGAGGATACTTGTGTAGCTGCAAATAAAAAAGCAAAAATAATAGTAGAAGAAGCTCAACTTCAATCAAAACACATAATAGACGAAACTAATAATCGTATTTTAGAACTAAAAAAAGAATATGATAACTTAGTAAGAGAATTTAAAGTATTTAGAAATAGATTTAAATCATTAATAAAAGAAGAACTAGAAACTTTAGACGAAATATTCTATGATGTAGATGAAAGCTGTGAAATGCCTTTTAGAGAATGTAGTTATATAAAAGAAGACATGGAGGATAGTGCTGATTTATTTACAGAAGAAATAGCAGTTGAAGAAGATACAAACCAAGTAGATAAAAAATCTACTGATGATGCTGTTACAAATGAATAATATACATTTGGATTATATTAAAAAATTTAAAATAAAATGTATATAATAATAAATATTGGTAATAATATGAAATATCATAACATTGTGAATTGAATATGTTTTTATTGACGAAATAAATGAATTATTGTATAATTATCAAGTATAATTGAAAAAATAAAAGCTGTGATAGAGAGAGTAGACTTTTAAGTACTTTACAGAGAGTTGGATTAGGTGAAAGCCAATATTTATGAGAAAGTTGAAAATCACTCTGGAGCTGTAGGCTGAACGATTTTATCTATTAAGCTGAGCCGGTTAGTGCCGTTAAACTATAGAGTGTTACATATTATTTTTTTTAGTATGTAAAATTAGGGTGGTAACGCGATTATAACTCGTCCCTTTGTATAGGGAGGAGTTTTTTTATTGGGTAAATAATTGATTATTAATATAATAGCAATTATATTTTAATTTTAAAATTTTTGAATTATTAAATATATATACGTTTTATGTATATATTGATAACTAGCATTTGTATGTATAATTTGAAAATTGAGAAAATAATGGCAATTTAAAAATAAGAAAGGGTGATATTATGGCTAAGTTTAAGCCACTTGTTGATTCTTCTGTTAAAGATGCAGAAGCAGAAGTGTCAAAATATTGGAAAGACATCAACATATTAGAAAAAACGCTAGAAAAAGGTGAAAATGATCCAAGTTACGTATTCTACGAAGGACCACCAACAGCTAATGGTAATCCAGGGATACACCACGTTGTAGCTAGAACATTAAAAGACTGGGTTTGTAGATATAAAACTATGAGCGGATACCAAGTTCAAAGAAAAGCTGGATGGGATACTCACGGTTTACCAGTTGAGTTACAAGTAGAAAAAGAACTAGGACTTACAAATAAACAACAAATAGAAGAATATGGTATAAAAGAATTCAACGAAAAATGTAGAGAATCAGTTTTCTCATATGAAGCAAAATGGAGAAACATGACTGAGAGAATGGCATATGAAGTTGACTTAGACAACCCATATATAACTTTAGACAACAACTATATAGAATCAGTTTGGTGGATATTAGATAAATTCAACAAAGAAGGATATCTATATGAAGGACATAAAATAGTACCTTACTGCCCAAGATGTGGAACTGGTCTTGCTTCACACGAGGTTGCACAAGGATACAAAGAAGTAAAAACTAATACAGTAATATGTAAATTCAAGAAAAAAGATGCTGAAAATGAATATTTCTTAGCATGGACAACTACTCCTTGGACTTTACCATCAAACGTTTCATTAACAGTAAATCCAGAAGTAGATTATATAAAAGTAGCTAAAGATGGAGAAGTATACTATCTTTGCAGTGATTTAGCTAACAAAGTATTAGGTGAAGGAACTTATGAAGTTCTTGAAACTATGAAAGGTAAAGATTTAGAATATATGGAATATGAACAATTAATGCCTTTCGTAGAAGTTACAGATAAAGCATTCTTCGTGACTTGCGCTGATTATGTAACAACAGAAGATGGTACTGGTATAGTTCATACTGCACCAGCATTCGGTGAAGATGACTACAACTGTGGTAGAAAATATCAACTTCCAGTTATACAACCAGTTGATTCAAATGGTAAATTTACAGCTACTCCATGGGAAGGTCACTTCGTAATGGAAGATGGAATAGATGTTGAAATAATAAAATGGTTATCAGCAGAAGGAAAATTATTCTCTAAAGAAAAAATAGAGCACAACTATCCACACTGCTGGAGATGTGGTACTCCACTTGTATACTATGCAAACCCAAGCTGGTATATAGAAATGACAAAATTAAGAGACCAATTAGTTGCTAACAACAATACAGTAAACTGGTATCCTAAATTCGTAGGTGAAGGTAGATTTGGTAACTGGCTAGAAAACGTAAAAGACTGGGCAGTATCAAGAACTAGATATTGGGGTACTCCACTTAACGTATGGAGATGTGACTGTGGACATACTGAATCTATAGGATCAAGAGCTGAACTTGCTGAAAGAGCTATAGAAAATGTAGATCCAGCTACAGTAGAATTACATAGACCATATGTAGATGATATCCATATAGCTTGTTCAGATTGTGGTAAACCAATGACAAGAGTTAAAGAAGTTATAGACTGCTGGTTTGACAGTGGGGCTATGCCATTTGCTCAACATCATTACCCATTTGAAAACAAAGAAAAATTTGAAAGATTATTCCCAGCAGATTATATCTGTGAAGGTATAGACCAAACTAGAGGATGGTTCTATTCATTACTTGCTATATCAACATTCGTAATGGGTAAAGCACCATATAAAAACGTACTTGTTAACGACTTAGTTCTTGACAAAAATGGTAAGAAAATGAGTAAATCAAAAGGAAACACAGTAGATCCATTTGAATTATTCGACAAATACGGAGCAGATGCTTTAAGATGGTACTTATTATATGTATCTCCACCATGGACTCCAATCAGATTCGATGAAGCTGGACTTAGAGAAATACAAAGTAAATTCTTAGGAACTATGAAAAACGTATATAACTTCTTCACATTATATGCAAACACTGACGATATAGATCCAAAAGACTTCTTCGTTGAATACAAAGATAGACCAGAACTAGACAGATGGATATTATCTAAATACAACAGTTTAGTAAAATCAACTGTAGAAAACTTAGAAATATTCGAAGTTAACAGAGTTATAAGAAATATACAAGCATTCTTAAATGACGATTTATCTAACTGGTATATAAGAAGATCTAGAAGACGTTTCTGGGCTACTGAATTAACAGAAGATAAAAAAGCTGTTTACAATACAACTTATGAATTATTAACTGGATTATGCAGATTAATAGCTCCATTTGCTCCATACATGTCAGAAGAAATGTATAGAGATTTAACTGGAGAAGTATCTGTTCACTTAGCAAGCTATCCAAAAGCCGATGAAAGCTTAATAGATGCTAAACTTGAAGAAAAAATGGAATTAACTAAAGCGTTAGTTGCTTTAGGTAGAGCTTCAAGAGAAGACAGTAAAATAAAAGTTCGTCAACCAGTATCAAAAGTATTAGTTGATGGTAAATATGAAGATGTAATAAGCGACGTTGTTGACTTAATAAAAGAAGAATTAAACGTTAAAGAAGTTGTATTCGCTAAGAGCTTAGAAGAATACATGAACTTCAGCTTAAAACCAAACTTTAAAGTATTAGGACCTGTATTAGGATCAAAAATGAAATTATTTGCAGGTGCATTAGCTAAACTTAATGCAAATGAAGTAGTTCCTAAATTAGAAGCTGGAGAAAAAGTAACTGTTGATTTAGATGGAGAAGCATTCGAATTTGATAGAGAACATGTTTTAATAAACATAGATGCTAAAGAAGGATTTGACGTTGCTATGGCAAACAACATATTCGTTATATTAGATACTAACTTAACAGAAGAGTTAATAAATGAAGGATATGTAAGAGAATTTATATCTAAAGTTCAACAAATAAGAAAAGCAAGCAACTTCGAAGTTTTAGATAATATAGATATAGAATTTAATTCAGATGAAGATATAGCTAAGGCTGTAGAAGCATTCAAAAACTATATACAAACTGAAACATTAGCAGTTGAAATAAAAGCAGTAGACAATACTGACTTTGAAAAATATGACTTAAATGGTCATGAAACTGGTATAAAAATAACTAAAAAATAATTTTTATATTTTATATAAAAAACCGATTTGAAATATTCCAAATCGGTTTTTTTGATATAGCTAAAAATATTTAACTGAATATAAAATTTTTAATTTAATGTAGTAATTAAAAATCTAGAAATTTCATCATATGGTATTTCTTCTGTCTTTAATAAACTTTGTACTACTAATCCATCTACAATAGATATCAATAAAAAAGAAATTGGGTAAGAATCATCTCTAAAACTAATTGAGTTTTTAATTTCTAATTCTAGGGCTTTTCTCCATTGTATATATTTGATTTTAAATCGCTCTCTAAGTTTTTCATTACTAGTTATAGCCTCACAAATTAGATACATATGTATTCTTCCATGGGTTTTTATATCGGATATTTTATTTAGTGTGACAGATACAAACTCTTCCGTACTAGAGTCAAAGCCTACATTTTGCAGACATCCAATTAGTGAATTTGTGATTATAGATAGATGCATATCAGCCATATCACAAATAATATCATCTTTACTTGCGTAATGATAATATAAGGTACCTTTGCTAATACCAACTTCTTTAGCTATATCTGAAAGACTAGTATTTTTTATCCCCTGTTTAGCCATTAATTTTGTAGAGGCCGCTAGAATAGTTGCTTTCATATTAGTCGGCTTCATATTAAAATAACCTTTCTTTTTTTATAATAAAAATAATCT
>NZ_CABQXJ010000084.1:0-12862 GCF_902468165.1 uncultured Intestinibacter sp. | reverse complement strand
ATAATTATATTATATAATTGTCTAATATTAATAAAGTTATTCTGATATATTGCCTGTCTAGTATATCATAAATTAAAAAAAAGTAAAAATATTTACGAGGAGGAAGAATGAAAAAATATTTAAAATCTTATGGAATTGCATTTATCATAGTTTTAATATATGCGTTTATCAAGTTACCAGTACTTCGACTTGATTTTACATCAGGCTTTACAACATTAATATTATTCTTTGTATTAGCCGGCATAATTGACATGATGTTTGATAGAAGTTCTAATACTTCAAAACTTGCAAAAAACAACTTTATAATAGCCTTAATTTTACTAGCTTTAGTTGTAATCGTTCCATTTTTCATAACTACACCTATCTTACATGCAAATGCATATAGAAACTTAATAGGTGAAGTATCTGAAAGTGAATTTACAGAAGATGTAAGTCCTGTAAATGTAAACGATATACGTATAGTAGATGAAGATATGGCTATGAAACTTGGCGAAAAGAAAATTGGTGAAATACCAGCAATAGGTAGTGTTTCACAACTTGGTACTTTCCACATTCAAAGTGTAAATGGAGAACTTTATTGGATAGCACCTCTAGTACATAGAGATATAATAAAATGGATTACTAACTTAGACGGTACTGATGGATATGTAATGGTTTCTGCTACAGATCCACAAGATGTCAGATTAGTTCAATCACTAGACGGAAAACCTATAAAAATAAAATATCAACCAGAAGCTTACTTCTTACAAGACCTACACAGATATCTATACGTAAAAGGTATTGTAAACTACGGTATGACAGAATTTACACTAGAAGTAGATGACAATGGTAGACCTTATTGGGTTGTAACATTATATGACCACAAAGTAGGATTTTCGGGTTCTGACGCAGTAGGAGTAGCTATATTAGATGCACAGACAGGTGACTTAAACGTATATGATATAGAAAACACTCCAAAATGGGTAGATAGAATACAACCAGAATCTCTAGTAATAAACCAAATAAAAGATTGGGGATTATATGTAAAAGGATTTATAAACTCAGTATTTTCTGAAGAAGGAGTATTAGTTCCTACAGAGGGAGCATCTTTAGTATATGGCGATGACGGCAAGTCATATTGGTATACAGGAATAACTTCTTCAGGAGGAGATGAATCTACAGTAGGATTTATGTTAGTCGACTCTAGAACAAAAGAAGCCAAACTTTATATGCAGACAGGTGCAACAGAAACAGCAGCCATGACATCGGCAGAAGGTAAAGTACAAGAAAAAAATTACGATGCTACTTTCCCTGTTATGTACAACATATACGGAACACCTACATATGTATGCGCACTAAAAGACAAAGCAGGACTTGTCAAGAGTGTAGCGTTTATATCAGTAGAAGACTACAGTGTATTAGGTGTTGGAGATAATAAAAAAGAAGCACTAGCTGCTTATAAAGACGCATTAGAAGCTGAGGGTGATGATTTAAAATTTGAAACTGATGTAGATAATATAGAACTTACAGATACTATAGAGAGAATTAATGCAGATGTCCAAAGTGGCTCAACTACTTACTACTTTACTTTAAAAGACAACAATAAATTTATATTTAAAGGAACTTCAAAAATATCTAATGAACTTCCTATTACAAATATAGGTGATAATGTAACTATAACTTATACAAAGACAGATGCAACTACAATAAACATAACAAAATTCATAAATAACAGTATCTTAGATAAATCATCCAATAAAGATAAAGAAGATAACTCTACACAAGAAAGTAAAGATAATAAAGAAAATAGTTCTACTAAAAATTAATTAATTTATAAAACCAATAAAAAGTGTACTTATTTGTAAGTACACTTTTTTTATATACAACACATATTTTTTAAGTTTAATAAATATAATATAGTTAGGTCTTTTAAAATAGTAGAGTTTTTTTCCAATATTAATATAATATATTAAACAACAATATATCATCTTATGGAGAGGTTTGTATGAATGTACTTGAAAAGGAAATACTCTTTATAATTAGTAGGCTAAGATGTTTAACTGAAAATCAATTTAATAAACTATACAACTATAAAAGAGATTCTAAAAAGAAAACACTTAGAAAAACGCTTCGAAGAATGTGCAATGATTATATTTTAGTTAAATTTCCATGCAATATCAACTATAGAGGGTATAGGGAAAATTCTTATTTATATTATATTAATGGAAGCTGCGAATACTATGAAGGAGAGGATTTAGTAAAGACATTAATAGGATCTGATATAGCAGTAAAATTAAAACTAGCTAAGTTTGAAATAGTAAGATTTTATAGGAATATAAATATTGGAGAGCATAATTATCATCTATATATTGAATATATAGATAATTTTTACAGACGAAAACAGGTTTTATTTGATATACCTCTGAATGACAAAATTGATTTTTCAAAATACAGTAGTTTGAAATTTGACTTATCGAAAACAACTATACCGTTTTTTATGGTACCCAATATAATAGTTGTTACAAATAATGCAGATGAATATAATTTTCTAGAAGATAAGCCTAAGAATGTTTTTTTTATTGATATTGCTTTACATTCTTTGTTTAAATATTTATAATATATAGAAAAATCCGTTTAATTGCGCAATAAATACTAAAAATTGCCAAAATAATGGTTGCAAAATATTAAATAATATGATTAAATTATATTATTAATTTAATTTTTAAGCCTAGGGTAGAGGCGCTTTAAAATAACAGTATTTATAAGGAGCTGGCAAGTTACGATTTATAAAGAAAGGATTTTAGAGCCGAAGTTGTAGACTTGGCGAAGTCTGCTGCTGGATTTATGCATAATATGTATGAGTCTGTCACATATCTGTGATGAGCTACAAGGTTTACTTTGTTTCTTAAACGTCCAAAGTATTCCTTTGGGCGTTTTTCATACCCAAAAAGATTAAGGGGGATTAAATAATGGGTGATATAATAGTACAAAAATACGGTGGGAGTTCAGTTGCAACAACTGAAAAAATAACAAATATTGCAAAGAGATTAATAGAAAGAAAAAAAACAGATTCTAAAATAGTAGTCGTAGTTTCAGCAATGGGAGATACTACAGACGATTATATAAGCCTTGCAAAGGATATAACTAAAAATCCAGATAAAAGAGAGTTAGACGTTCTTATGTCTACTGGAGAGATGATATCTGCATCTCTTTTAGCTATGAGTTTAAAATCTATGGGATGTGATGCAGTAAGTTACAATGCTTATCAATTAGAAATTCACACAAGTGGAACTCATGGAAAATCTTTAATTGATGATATAAATGTAAGTAAGATAAAAGAGTCTTTAGAAGAAGATAAAATAGTAATAGTTACAGGATTTCAGGGATTAGATGAAAGAGGAGACATAACTACATTAGGGAGAGGTGGATCTGATACATCTGCAGTTGCGCTTGCTGTAAAATTAAACGGCAAATGTGAGATATATACAGATGTAGATGGAATTTATTTTACTGACCCAAGAAAATTTAAAGAAGCTAAAAAATTAGAAGAAATTGAATATGAAGAGATGTTAGAGCTTGCTAGCTTAGGTGCACAAGTTATGCACTCAAGAAGTATAGAGCTTGCTCAAAAATATCAAATAGAATTATACGTAGGTTTATCATGTAGTGATATAAAAGGAACATATATAAGGGGGATAAAAAACATGAAATTAGAAGATAAAGTAATAACAGGTCTTGCAACAAGTGATGATGATGTTGCAATAACTCTAGATATAGATGAAGAAAAAGTAGTAGATTTATTTGAAAATATAGCAAACAAAAATATAAGTATGGATATGATAAGTCAAACTGCTCCAATGAATTCAAAAATAACTGTTTCATTTACAATACCAAAAGAAGATTTAGCTATTGCAAAAGAAATAGTATCAACTTATGCACCACAAGATGAAGTTATAATAGATGAAAATATAACAAAATTATCTTTAGTTGGATTAGGGATGAAGCATACTAGCGGTGTTGCATCTAAAGTATTCAGTATATTAAGAAAAAACGGAATAAAAGTAAAATTAATAACAACATCAGAAATAAGAATAACTTGTGCTATAAGCTCTGAATATACAGATATCGCTATAAGCGAAATAGCAAAAGAGTTTAATGTATAAATAATAAAAAATATTAGTTAATTTTATATAAAAAAAGTCTATTTGGGAGGATAAACATGAGACTTCAAGGAACTATGGAAATAAAAGATAATGTACTTTATATCGGTGGAGTAAGTACACTTGATCTTGTGAAAAAATATCAAACTCCACTTTATGTATTTGATGAAGAATTAATAAGAAATAATTGTAGAGAATACACTAAATCTTTTAAAGTAAAAGAAAACGGAAATAGTGTCGCTTATGCAGGGAAGGCATTTTTAACTAAATATATGTGCAAGCTTATAAAAGAAGAAGGTCTTTATTTAGATGTAGTATCTGGTGGAGAATTATACACTGCATATAAAGCCGGTATGCCTATGGAAAATATATTATTTCATGGAAATAATAAAACAATAGATGAAGTAAAATTAGGGATAGAATTAGGCGTTGGAAGATTTGTAGTCGATAATTTCTATGAACTTGATTTAATCGAAAAGTTCTGCTTAGAAAACGACAAAACACAAAAGATTTATTTTAGAGTAACTCCGGGAATCGATGCTCACACTCATAAATATATAAGAACAGGACAAATCGATTCTAAATTCGGTTTTGCACTTATAAATGGAGATTTTTATAAAGCAATAGAGAAGGTAAAAGAATACAAAAATATAGAGCTAGTGGGAATACACGCTCATATAGGTTCACAAATCTTTGAAATAAAACCGTTCTTAGATGAAGTTGAGATAATGCTTAAATTAGTAAAAGAAGTAAACGAAAATAACATTGATATAAACCTTACAGAAGTCGATTTGGGCGGTGGAATAGGTGTTTATTATACAAAAGACGATAAACCTAAGACGATAACTGAGTTTTGTGAGGCTATAATAAATAAAGCTGATGAGGTTTGTGAAGAATTAAATATAAAAAGACCAAAACTTATAATAGAACCAGGTAGATCTCTTGTAGCAAATGCCGGAAGTACAATATATACAATAGGCTCAATAAAAGAAATAAAAAATGTCAGAACTTATGTAAGTGTAGACGGGGGAATGACTGACAATATAAGACCGTCTTTATATCAAGCAGGATATGAATGTGCTGTAGTGAATAAAATAAATAAAATTGGTAATAATCATAAAGTAACTATAGCTGGAAAATGTTGTGAAAGTGGAGATATATTAATATCAGATACAGAAATAGGCGATATAGAAAGTGGAGATATTCTTATAACTACAAATACTGGGGCTTATGGATATTCTATGGCCTCAAATTATAATAAAATACCGAAAAATCCTGTTGTATTTGTAAAACATGGTCAAGATGAATTATCATGCAAAAGACAAAGTTACGAAGATTTATTGGCATTAGAAGTATAAAATAGTTACAATTATGATAACACAAGTTACAATTATGACGTTTGATATTTTATATTTTGTAGTTATATAATTAATCTATACATTTAGAAAGTTTAAATAAGTTTTCTGGCGTTTGCGGAGGTATAACTATGAATAAAAAATATTTAATTATATTAATTGTACTGATGATTTTTTCTGTAGGATGTGAAAATAAAAAATCATCAGCGCTTAAAAATGGACAAACTGCACTTGAAAGTCACGAATATGTAAAGGCTCAAAAGTATTTATCTGAAGCTCTTGAGCAGGATTCTAAAAACGAAACTGCAAGGGCTATGTATATGCAAGCTATAAAGATGCCTGAAGCTGAATACTACAAAGAAAAAGGGCTTTACAATAAGGGGATTGAATCTTTAGAATCAATAGTAAATTTAAATAATGGTTCACAAAAGATAAAAGTCGAGTCAGCTAGTTTAAAAAACGAACTAGAAAAGTCACAAAGTGAATTTGAAGAGGCATCTAATATAAGAAAAGAAAATGCAAAAGAAGCTGCCAAAAAAGGTGTAGAAAAATCAGAAGAAGAATTTTACATTTGGCAACAAAATCAACAAAAAAATGAAAAACCTAATAAAAATCAAGATGAAAACAAACAAGAAGAGTCTGATGATACAAATATAATTGATAGTATAAAAAATAAATTAGGTGAAATATTTAAATTTTAAAAACTTATAAATCAAACAAATGAAGGAAAAGTTGCTTAATATAGCAACTTTTTTTTCATTTCATCTTGTTAATTAATCAAACTTATATTACAATAAGTTTGCTAAATATGATATGAACTGAAGATGAACAAAGTTTAAATAGATTAAAGGAGAAAAAATGAGAATCAATAAATATATTGCACTTTGCGGAGTTGCATCGAGAAGAAAAGCCGAAGAATTAATATTAGCAGGCAAAGTAAAAGTAAATGATAATATAGTTAAAGAACTTTCTTATCAAGTAGATGAAGAAAATGATGTAGTAAAAGTAGATGATAAAATTATAAAAGAAGAAAATAAACTTGTATATATACTTTTAAATAAACCAGAAGGATATATAACTACTGTAAAAGACCAATTCGATAGAGAAAGTGTATTAGATTTAGTTACAGACATAAAAGAAAGAGTTTATCCAATAGGAAGACTAGATTATGAAACTAGTGGATTATTACTTTTAACTAATGACGGTGATTTAACTTATAAACTTACTCACCCAAAACACGAAGTAGACAAAACTTATGTAGCGAGAGTTAAAGGTAAGTTAACTCCTGATGAAATAAAAATGTTTAAAAGCGGTCTAAAAATAGAAGACTATGTTACAGCACCGGCAAAACTAAAAGTTATAAGATACGACGAAAAAACAAATGTATCTCTTTTAGAAATAAAAATACATGAAGGTAAAAATCGTCAAGTTAGAAAGATGTGTAAAGCTATAAACCATCCTGTACTTAGACTTAAAAGAACTGCAATGGGTAAAATAAGAATAGGTGAATGTGAAATAGGTAAATACAGATATTTAACAGAAGATGAAGTTAAATATTTAAAAAGTATTTAAAGAAGAGGTAGTATATGTTAAGAGCTAAATATATAAATAAAGTAACAGAAGTAAATAAGATTTACTTAGAAAATATAATAAATGAAGATGATGTAGTAATTGATGCTACTATGGGTAATGGATACGATACTGTTTATCTTGCAAAAAAAGTAGGACCAAAAGGAAAAGTATATGCTTTTGATGTACAAGAAGAAGCTATAAAATCTACATCAAAAAAAGTAGATAGAGAAGAACTTGAAAATGTAGAACTTATATTAGATGGACACCAAAATATGGACAAATATGTACAAGAAGAAGTATCTTGTATAGTATTTAATTTAGGTTATCTTCCAAGGGCTAAACATCAAATAATAACAAAATCAGATACGACATTAGAAGCTATAAAAAAAGGTCTAGACTTACTTAAGCCAAATGGAGTTATGAGTATTGCAATCTATAGCGGACACGAAGGTGGAATGGAAGAAAAAAATGCAGTTTATGAATTTACACAAACTCTAGATCAAAATTACTTCAATGTATTATGCACTAAATTTATAAACCAAATAAATAATCCACCAGAACTTTTATTAATAGAGAAAAAAGGATAAATATATATAAATTAAAGAATACAGATAAATAAAGAAAGAATAGTGATATAATAAATTAAAAAGTTTGTAGCTATTGAATAGGAAAGAGGGAAATATATGGATGAGAAAAAGTTACAAAATGACAATAAACAATTAATAAACATAATACAAGCACAATATCCAAGGCTTAGTAAAGGTCAAAAATTAATAGCACAATATATAATAAATAACTACGATAAAGTTGCTTTTATGACAGCTAGCAAACTAGGTGATACTGTAGGTGTTAGTGAATCTACAGTAGTTAGATTTGCAAATGCACTAGGTTATGCTGGATATCCTAAATTACAAGAAGGGCTACAAGAACTAATAAAAAACAAATTAACGACTGTTCAAAGAGTCGAAATGGCAAATGAAGACTATTCAGATGATTCAACAATTCTTAATAAAGTTTTAAAAAGTGATATAGATAATATAAAAGCTACATCAGAAGACATAGATGAAAAGGCATTTGAAGAGGCATCTAATAAAATATTAAAATCTAGAAAAATTTATATATTAGGAATGAGAAGCTCATTTACAGTAGCACAATATCTAGCATTTTATTTAAATGTAATACTAGATAATGTACAATTAATAAGAATAGATATGGGAGATCCTTATCAACAAATAGTGAGAATGAACGAAGATGATATCCTTATAGTATTTAGTTTCCCTAGATATTCAAAACAATCGCATCAAGTTGCAAAATACGCTAAAAGTAAAGGTGCATACATAGTATCTATAACAGATAGTGCTTTTGCTCCTATTGCATCACTATCAGATAATATACTACTTGCAAAAAGCAATATGGCATCATTTGTAGATTCATTAGTAGCACCTATGAGTGTTGCTAATGCACTTATAATATCAGTTGCCATGAAAGAAACAGACGATATTAAAAAGTATTTCCACGATTTAGAGCAAATTTGGGAACAATATGTAGTATATGAATAAAAATAATAATCTAAGATAATTAAATGTCGTAATTTGATATACAAATATCAAGTTACGACATTTTTTAATTCTAATAAAATTAGAGTGAATTTTAAGCAACGGAATCTTTGATTCGTTGGCGCATGAACGAAGTGAATTTTAAGCAACGGACGAAGTCGTTGGCGCCATAAACAAAGTGAATTTTTAAAAATAATAATTGACATTACATACTAAATTAACTACTATTTTATTAATAAGAAGATTTTTAATATTTAAAATTCAATGAAAAAGAAGAGTAGCTTTAAATTTATTTATAGAGAGTTGGGGATGGTGGAAGCCCGATAGCTTAGTTTATTGTGAATAGAGCTTTTGAGAAGATTATCTGAAATTTTAGTATGATAGTCGGTATACCTGCCTTAAAGGTCAGAGTGGATAAATTATTTTATTAAATAGAGTGGTACCGCGGAAAATTTCGTCTCTTAGTTTTTAACTAAGAGATTTTTTGCATATATGAATCTAATTATAACTATAATTTATCAATAAGAGTGGTACAGCGAATAATCGCCTCTTAGTTTTTAAAACTGAGGGGCTTTTTTACTAATAAATAATATAAATAAAAGGAGAGAATAGTATGGCGCAAAAAATAGAATTAAAGGGGAAAAGTTTCTTAACACTAAAAGATTTTTCAAAAGAAGAAATAAAATATTTTTTATCACTTGCAAGTTATCTAAAAACTAAAAAGAAAATAGGAATAAAAGATAATTTATTAGAAGGTAAAAACATAGCTTTAATATTTGAAAAAGCATCTACAAGAACTAGATGTTCGTTTGAAGTAGCTGCACATGATGAGGGAGCTAATGTGACTTATTTAGGTCCAAAAGATTGTCATATGGGCAAAAAAGAGTCGATGGAAGATACAGCAAAAGTATTGGGAAGATTTTTTGACGGTATAGAATTTAGAGGATATAAACAAGAAACAGTAGAATGTTTATCTAAATATTCAGGAGTACCTGTTTGGAATGGTCTTACTGATGAATACCACCCAACTCAAATCTTAGCAGATTTGTTGACAGTTTCAGAACATGTAGATAAACCTTTTGACAAGATAAAATTTGTATATATTGGAGATGCGAGAAACAACATGGGCAATTCGCTTATGATAGGATGCGTAAAAATGGGTATGAAATTTGTATCACTTGCACCAAAAGAATTGTGGCCAAATGACGAATTAGTAAACGAAATGCAAGAAGTAGCAAAAGTAACTAAGGGAAGTATTCATCTAACAGAAGATATAGATGATGTAGAAGGTGCAGATGTTATATATACTGATGTTTGGGTTTCTATGGGAGAAGAAGAACAATACGAACAAAGAATAAACTTATTAAAAGACTACCAAGTAAATATGGATATGATAAATAAAACTAAAAATGAAAATGTTATATTTTTACACTGTCTTCCATCATTTCACGATTTAGAAACAGTAGTGGCAAGAGAAATATATGAAAAATATAATTTGGCTGAATTAGAAGTTACAGATGAAGTTTTTAGATCTAAGTATTCAAAAGTATTTGATGAGGCTGAAAATAGAATGCACACAATAAAAGCAATAATGGTTGCTACATTAGCAGATGTAGATATTTCTGTTAACCATAAATAATAAATCAAAGGGCTTATATTAATAATTATATTGATATAAGCCTTTTTAAATAATACATATTTTTAAAGAAAAACTCTATTAATTTGTATTTATATTAAGTTTAAAAAGTTTTATTCATTACTAAAAAAATATAGAAAAAATAAAATATAATAAAATTTATATAGTGAAAATTGCAATTTTGATAAAAAAACTTTCATAATTAATAAGTTTTAAAAAAGACTAAAATTATAATGAATGGTTATATAATAAGATATATAGACATTTATAACTATACTTTAGTATTTAAAATATATTGCACTTTGTAAAATAAATGAAATTTTTAAAAAAAATAATTCATTTTAAGAGGTTAATACATCATGTATACACATTTAATATTTAAATATAGAATATGTTTAGGGGGATGAAAATATGTGTGTTAAAGATAATATAAGAAATAAAGAAATAAAAATAGTTGATACAACTTTAAGAGATGGGGAACAAACAGCAGGTGTTGCCTTTGCCAACCACGAAAAAATAGCAATAGCCCAAGCACTAAGTGATATAGGTATAGACCAATTAGAAGTCGGTATACCCACTATGGGCGGTGACGAAAAAGCCACAATAAAAGCAATTTGTAAAAGAAATTTAAAAGCCAGTATAATGGCGTGGAACAGAGCAGTTGTCTCTGATATAGAGCAATCTATAGATTGTGGAGTCGATGCAGTTGCAATTTCTTTATCAGTATCAGATATTCATATTCAACATAAATTAAAAAAATCTAGACAATGGGTTTTAGAAAATATGTTTAACGCAGTTACTTTCGCCCACAAAAATGGATTATATATTTCAGTAAATGGTGAAGATGCATCAAGAGCAGATACAGACTTTTTAATCGAATTTATAAATGTTGCAAAACAAGCAGGAGCAGATAGATTTAGATTTTGTGACACAGTAGGAGTTATGGAGCCTTTTTCAACTAGAGATAAAATAGAGAAGATATATAAGGCAACTAATTTTGATATAGAGATGCACACTCATAATGATTTTGGTATGGCTACTGCAAATGCAATAGCAGGAGTTATAGGTGGAGCAAATTATATAGGTTGCACAGTTAATGGCTTAGGCGAAAGAGCTGGTAATGCGGCTCTTGAAGAAGTATTGATGGCACTTAAATTTGTATATGGATATGAAAATGATGTAGATACAACTAAATTTGTTGAACTATGCAAATATGTATCACAAGCATCAGGTAGACGTCTACCACCATGGAAGGCAATAGTAGGTACTAATATGTTTAGACATGAATCAGGAATACATGCTGATGGTGCTTTAAAAGATCCTAAAAATTATGAAGCCTTTGACCCAGCTGAAGTAGGTCTTCAAAGACAAATAGTAATAGGAAAACACTCAGGAAAAGCTGCAATAGTAAATAAATTTAAAGAATACTCTATAGAACTTACAAATGAAGAAGCAAATCAAATATTAGAAGAAGTTCGTAAAGTATCTGTAGGTCTAAAAAGAGAACTATTTGATAAAGAATTAGTTCAAATATATCATGATATAAAAAATAATTATAAAATATATAAAAATTAAAACTTACAGGGGGGATAGAAAATGAGTAATGTAACATTAATACCAGGAGATGGAATAGGTCCAGAAGTCGCAGATGCAATGGTTAAAGTTGTGAAGGCTACTGGTGTAGATATAAATTGGGAAAGAGTAGACGCAGGAGCAGGTGTTATAGATAAATATAAAACTCCTCTTCCACAACATGTAATCGACTCAATAAAAAGAAATAAAATAGCTATAAAGGGGCCTGTAACTACTCCAGTAGGAAAAGGATTTAAAAGCGTTAATGTAACACTTAGACAGACTCTAGATCTATATGTAAATTTAAGACCTGTAAAGAGCTTTAGAGGAATTAAATCTAGATATGAAGACATAGATTTAGTAATAGTTAGAGAAAATACAGAGGGGTTATATTCGGGAATAGAACATAAAATTGGAGACTATGGAGCAGAAACAATAAAAATAATAACTAAGCCGGCTTGTGAGAGAATTTGTTCCTTTGCATTTAATTATGCAAAAGAAAACAACAGAAAAAAAGTAACTGGCGTCCACAAGGCAAATATAATGAAGCTAAGCGATGGTTTATTTCTAAATACATTTAAAGAAATAGCATCAAAATACCCAGATATAATAAGTGATGATTTGATAGTCGATGCAGCTTGTATGAACTTAGTTATAAATCCTCAAAAATACGATGTAATGGTTATGCCGAATTTATACGGGGATATAATATCTGATTTATGTTCAGGTCTTGTAGGTGGCCTTGGAATGATACCAGGAGCAAATATAGGTAAAGATTACGCAGTATTTGAAGCAGTTCACGGTAGTGCTCCAGATATTGCGGGAAAAAATATAGCTAATCCAACTGCAATAATTCAATCATCAGTTATGATGCTTAGATATATAGGAGAGCAACAAGCAGCTCAAAAAATAGAAGATGCACTAGTAAAAGTCTTTGAAAAAGGCGAAAATTTAACATGTGACTTAGGTGGAAGTGCAACAACTGACGAATTTACAAATGAAATATTAAAATATATAAAATAATTTAAAATA
>NZ_CABQXJ010000083.1:0-13263 GCF_902468165.1 uncultured Intestinibacter sp. | reverse complement strand
AAAGAAGGTATAAGAATACATATGTAAAATAAATTTATATTTAAATTATTTATAAAAAATGTATAAAAATTTTTAAACTGGAAATAATATAAGTATAATAAATAAGAATTAAATATAAATATATCCCTGATACTTTAGTTATTTTTAATTTCAAATTGAAACGGGAAAAAATAACTAAAAATAAAAGATGGGGGAGTCTGTGCGGCGGGGCCAATAAATAAAAAGACATTGGCGCTGCTTTTTATTTATTTAAACCACGCAATTGTACAAGCCTAACTCTAGCGATATCAACAAAAATTAGTGTGAAGCGTAAAAAACACACTTCACATAATCAATCACATAGTTAATCAAATAATTTTTTAAAAAATAGTCAAATATGTGAACCGCATTGCATATATATTAAATATAAAAAGAAAAAGGGGGAAAATAATATGCAAGAACGAGATCTAAAAATTTTAAGTTTCTTAACTATGTGCAGAATATGTACTAGAAAACAAGTACAGGAATTATTATTTCCAGATGTCCATGAAAATATACCATTAAGAAGGCTAAAAAAATTAAGCGATGAAGGTTATATAAATAGAAAGATGTTTAATGTAGAAGGTACTAAGAATATGTACGTATATTTTTTAGATAAACAACCAAAAAAGAAACTAATCACGCATGATCTTTATATAACCGACTTTTTAGTGAAGCTTATAAAGAATGGATATGAAATTTTAGATTTTAAGAAAAGTCCACAAATAGGCAATATAATTCCAGATGCATACCTAAAGATAAGAAAAAATAAAAGAATAAAACGAATATTGCTTGAAGTCCAAATAAGTCCTAATGACTGCCTATCAAAATATAAAAAAATTAAAGATATAATAATAGAAAATACAGATTGGCCTGTTATGCCTACGTTATATGTTATTAATAACCAGGGCTTAAATAAAAATCTAAAGGATATAAAAGTTATCTATGATAATTGCAAAATAGAAAAGGTAGGTGACTTAATATGATTAATCTATTGATAGATAGTATATTTAATGCTGCTAAAGCAATAGAGAATATGGTATTCAAGAGAAAATATAATTGGGATAAACTATTTTATGAGATTAACCTATGTAATCGTAGTAAAGAATATCCATGGTTACATCACCAGTGCGACAATGAGTTTTATTTTACTATTCCTATAGGCCTTTCAATAAATGATTTTATAAAATATAAAATAGAAATAGCAACCTTTCTAAAGATAAACCAAAATGATTTAAAAATAGAGTATAACAATACATTAATATTAATACGTATAAATAAACAAAATGAAACTTATAACTATGAAGATTATAAGTTTGATAATAAGAAAGGAGTTCCAATAGGCATAGATTTAGATAGACATAATATTATTTACTGGGACTATAGTTCACCGAATCAGTGTCATTTATTAATTGCAGGAAGTACAGGTTCAGGCAAAAGTGTATGCTTAGATGTTATTGTAAATAATCTAATAAGAAGAAAAAATATAGATCTCTATATTCAAGATACGAAATTAATAGATTTATATAGATATAAAAATAGATGTAAGTACTATGGAGAAGGTAAAAATGGAATAGAAGATATTATGGAAGAATTAACCGAAGAAATGGAAAGAAGATATAAAGTTTTAAGAAAAAATAAAGATAAGAGGTATAAATCCATATTCTTAATAATAGAAGAATTAGCAAGTTTTAATCCAAAATCAGATAAAGAGTTTTATAGATTACTAGGAGAGTTATTATCTAAAGGTAGAGCAGCAAGTATTTGTGTTATATTAACAACACAAACACCATATGCTGAAATACTTCCAGGAGTATTAAAATCTAACATTAACACGAAAATTGGATTAAAGACAAATACAAAAGAAGCAAGTAAAGTAGTTTGTGGAGACTATGAAGCTTTAATGAACTTAAAAGGTAAAGGACATGGTAAAATTTTTACAGCAAATAGTGTAAAAGAAATACAATGTTTTAAAATAGAAGAAGCACCTACTGCTGCAACAGTAGATGCTCCAGATGATAATAAAAAGGCCAACAACCATTAATTAACATCTATTTATATTATATAAGAATATTAACATTTTAGCTATTAGATTTTAAATAATTTAAATTCAAAAAAATATTTTAGTGACCGAAAAGTGACCAAAACATATTTTTAGGTTAATTGGAATTAAATTGAAAAAAGCTTGTAATTATTGAAATTACAGAAAAAAAGAGGCACCTACAAGGGGGAAAAAATTGTAGATGCCTTAAAATATATACTTATTAGGGGGAGAGATATATATAATTTCCGCTCTCATATATAAGTGTTGCCTAAACTTCAAGTATATATACATGTTTTTTATAATTTTTTTGAAAAATTAAAAATCGTTCATCTCATATCAACAAGAGGTTTCAAGAAAAATATTTAAATTTTTCTTAATATAATATATGTTTTAAACTACAATATGACACAAAAAAAGACAAAAAACGAGCATATTTTTTTAAAAATATAAAATGAATCGAATTAATAAAAAATATGTATATTTATCTTGAGTTATATAATTATTAATAATCTTGAGTTTATACTTAAATATAGTTTGTATTTTGTCAGAAATAATATTTATTATAATTTGCTTGTCCTAAATTAAATTTATAAATCTAGTCTAAAATTTATATTTAACAATATAGTATAATTATAAAGCTATATAAATTTAAGATATAAGATTTTAATTAAAATTATGATTTACAATTATAGTAATTTATAGTTTATAGTTAATTTTAATTATTTTTTAATAATAAATTCAAATAATATAATTATAATTAGATAAGATAATTTTAAAAATGTTTTTTAGGTAAAGTTTTAACTATATTTTCAAATTAGTTTTTTTTATGCTATAATTAGTACTAATATAAAATTTACGAAATTAGGAGAGTGGTAAAGGTTGGGTTCGACCGAAAATATATTACAAATAGGTTTATTAATAGTTTTACTGTTGGGATCAGGATTTTTCTCAGCATCTGAGACATCATTAATGTCTCTTAGCAAAATTAGAATTAGGTATATGGAAGAAGAGGGTGTAAAAGGTGCTAAATTAGTATCTTCACTTATTGAAAAATCAAGTGATTTACTTAGTTCAATTTTAGTAGGAAACAACGTGGTAAATATAGCTGCAACATCTGTTTCAACATCTTTATTTATAAATATATTTGGAGATGGAGGAGTTGCTATAGCTACAGCTGTAATGACAGTACTTGTTTTAATTTTTGGAGAAATAACACCAAAAACTATTGCAGCAAATAGCCCAGAAAAAATAGCAGTTATAGTATCTAAACCAATTAGTATAATAATGAAAATTACAAAACCGATAGTTTGGGTATTTAATCTTTTAACAGGTATTATCTTTAAAATTATGGGAATAGAAAATGACGGAGTTAAACCATTTATAACAGAAGAAGAATTAAAAGCTATGGTAAATGTGAGTCATGAAGAAGGCGTTTTAGAAATTGAAGAACGCGAAATAATAAATAATGTATTCCAATTTGGAGATATGCAAGCAAAAGAAGCTATGATTCAAAGATTAGATATGGTAGCTGTAAATATAGAAGATAGTTACGATGAAATAATAGAATTATTTAAAAGTGAAAAGTTAAGTAGATTACCTGTATATCAAGAGAGTATAGATGATATAGTGGGAATATTAAATATAAAAGATATTATTTTCTTAAGTGATGAGGAAATACAAAACTTTAATATAAAAAATTACGTTAGAGAAGCATTTTTTACTTACGAATTTAAAAAGATAACTCAACTTCTTGAGGAAATGAAAAAAGAAAAGAGTCAAATGGCTATAGTTGTAGATGAGTACGGTGGTACAGCTGGACTTCTTACAATAGAAGACTTAGTCGAAGTAATCGTTGGGGATATAGACGATGAATACGACGAGGAAGAAGAGGAAATTGTAAAAGTAAGTGATAATGAATATTTAGTTGAAGGTAGTACAAAAATATCAGATGTAAATGAGCAAATTGGAATAAACTTTGAATCAGATGAATTTGATTCTATAGGAGGATTTATAATCGGATATTTAAAACGTATACCTGAAGAAAATGAATTAATCGAAGTTGGAAATGTTAAATTTAGCGTTGAAAGTATCGATAAAAATAGAATAAACAAAATTAGAATATTTGTATAAAAAAATTGCTAGATATAATCTAGCAATTTTTTTATTCTAGCGAATTTTTTTATAATTCTATAATTTCACCAGTAGTTATATCTACTAAATTGATATCCATATCTACTTGGTGATTGTTGCCTTCGATAGGCTCGATTTCTATTATAGCTACAGAATGGCTTCCATCTTTAGGTATAGATGTACTTCCTGGATTTAGAACTACTAAATCTTCATCCATATATAATTCTTTTACATGAGTATGTCCTAAGATTAATACATTGGCTTCTTTAGCTTTGGCTCTTTTTATAATTTCTTCTTTTGGCTCTAGATATCCGTGATCTAATAAGAATGTTACTCTACCAACTTCAGTTAAAACATATCCATCTTCAATAGGATGTTTTATAACCATTTGGTCTACATCAGCATCACAATTTCCTCTAACTATTATCATATTATCTAGATTGTTTATTTTTTCTATCACACCTTTAGGGTTGTATCCTTCTGGTAAATCATTTCTAGGTCCATGATATAAAACGTCTCCTATATGGAATATTACATCACAGTCCTCTAATAAGTCTAATGCTTTTTCGAAATAAGGTAAGCTACCGTGTGTGTCACTCATTACACCTATTTTCATAGTTATCCTCCTGGAAATATTAAATTTATAAATTTTATAAGAACTTTTCAGTTACTCTGCTCCAAAACTCGTAGTTTGACATTCTAAGTAGTTTTACTTTTAAATCAGATACAAATATAGATATATCTACTATTTGTTTAAATTGATATTCGACTCCGTCAACTACTATTAATATAGAGTCTTCAAATCTATATTCTGGAGCTATTTTTACGATTGAATCTTTTGAACAAATAATGCTAGAAGTAAAACTTCTGTAAGCATTTGTATTTATAGGGGCAAGGGGTGTAATTTGCATTACATTTATACTTGGGTCTATTATACTTCCGCTAGCAGCATAATTATATGCAGTAGATCCTGTTGAAGTTGATACTATTAGACCGTCACCACTAAAATTTTGTACATGGTGGTCATTTATTCCTAAAGATAAATGTATAGTTCTAGATTTATATCCTTTTACAACGACTTCATTTACAGCGAATACATCATTGCAATTAGATTTAGTACAGACAGTTGACTGAAGAACGGGAATTTCTTGAACTATGTAGTCTCCAACTAAATATGATTCAATAAAATGATCTATATCAGATGGAGCAAAGTCTGGGAAGAATCCTAAATGTCCAGTATTTATTCCTAAAATAGGAACTTCTGGAAATTCAAAGTCATGTACCGTCTGTAAAAAAGAACCATCTCCACCTATGGAAATAATAAGTTCAGTTTCAGGGTGAAATTCATCGCAAACTGTAAATCCTGCCTTTTGTAATTTATCTGTCAAAATATCCTTAGTCATTATAGATTTTGGTAAATTATTTGAGTTAATTGTAATAATTCTTTCCATTATCCCACCTCTTTATAAGATGTATTATAACACATATTCTTGTAGACTATAACAATTTAGAATTATTATTATAAATTTAATGTAATTTTAGAAATATATAGTAGATGCAAATAAATGTTAATATTTGTTATATAATGGTATAGGGAAGTGAAATGTATGATATACTATATTGTAAAGACTAAATATAGAGGTGTAAAAATGTCAATAGAAAAAGTTAAGGAATATTTTGCGGAATATGGAAGAGAAGATGACATTTTAGAATTTGACAAATCAAGTGCAACAGTTGAATTAGCAGCACAAGCGGCTAATGTTATACCAGCGAGAATAGCTAAAACTTTATCTTTTAAAAATAAAGAAGGAGACAATGCTATTTTAGTAGTAGTTGCTGGTGATGCTAAAATCGACAATAAAAAATATAAATCAGAATTTGCTACTAAGGCAAAAATGCTAACACCAGAAGAAGTCATTAAATATATTGGACATGCTATAGGTGGAGTTTGTCCATTTGCAATAGAAAATAAAGGTGTAAAAGTGTTTTTAGATGTATCTATGAAGAGGTTTAATACAGTATTTCCCGCTTGTGGAAGTAGCAACTCAGCTATAGAATTAACTTGTGATGAGATGGAAAAATACTCACATTGTGAAAAGTGGGTAGATGTATGCAAATCATATGATGAGACACTATCAGAATAGACATAAAATTAAAATAAAGATTATTTGAATTTAACTACATAAATATCCAATCAACATTAAAAGGAGTTTCTCATAGAGATACTCCTTTTAATGTTGATTGGATATTTATGGAACAATATTTACCTTCATTATATTTGAAAATTAGTGTAAAATATATATGTTAATAAAAAGGAAGTGGGTGTGAATTTGTTCAAAAAAGAAGATCAAAAATATAATCTTATTTCATATATAAATGAAGATGACGACTTAACACTAAAAGAAATTTTACTAGATAAATTAAATTTCTCAGTTAGATATGCATCTAAATTAAAAAGATTTAAAACAGTTACAGTAAATAAAAACTTCAAAAAATTAGATAAAAAAGTTAAAAAGGGCGACTTAATAGAAGTAGAGATAAAAGAAGATATGGCAAACTTTGCGCCACAAGATTTAAACTTAAATATAATTTATGATGATTTTGATTTAATTATGGTAGATAAACCTCCATTTATGGTAGTTCATCCGACAAAGAGCCACTTTGAAAATACTATGGCAAATGGAGTTACAGACTACATTGTTAAAAAGGGCGAAGATGTCAAAATAAGATTTGTAAATAGACTAGATATGAATACATCTGGATTAGTAATAGTAGCAAAAAATCCATTTGCTCAACATGTATTATCTAGTGAGATGAAAAGCGATGATTTTGAAAAGAAATATATAACAGTAGTAAAAGGAATCATTAAAGACGACGAAAATACTATAAATGAGCCAATTTACAGACCTACAGATGACAGCATAAAGAGAGTTGTAGATCCTAGAGGACAAGAGTCGATTACTCATTACAAAGTATTAGAAAGATTAAATGATGCTACTGTAGTAGAAGTTAAATTAGAAACAGGAAGAACTCACCAAATAAGAGTACACATGGCACATATAGGCCATCCAATTATAGGAGATGAACTATATGGTTATGTTGATGAAAATCTAATAAAAAGACAGGCTCTACATGCATATGGTCTGAAGTTTAAACAACCTAGAACAAAAGAAGTTTTAGCGTTTAAAGCTGAAATTCCTGATGATATGAAGATGCTAATTGAAAAATTAAGATAAAAGGAGAGAAGTAAATGATTATACATAAATCCATAGTACACGTACTAGATAAAAATAGCGATAGTCCTATATTAAATGACTACGAATGTAGAAACAGCTTAGAAGTGGATAAATTTTTCCAAAAAATAATAAACAGAGTTTCAAAAGACGACGATTTAAGAAAAGCTGAATTTAACGATTATAACAATAATATTGTTAAAAACTGTTGTGAGCAAATTATATATGACGAAGATACATTCTTACAAAATTCAAAAGAAATAGCGGCATATTTATTTGAAATTATGAAACAAAGTGAAGAGATGGACTCTTGTGACTTAGCTATTTGTCTATACAGTGTAAAAGATGAAAAAAATGTAGCTATAATGAGATTAGAGTATAAAAAACTTTATACACATTCAATTGAATTTGTAGAAGATAAATTTAATATACAAATAGTATCAAATGAAATTGGAATACCTGAGACAGGGCGTCCAAAACAATGTGCATTAGTAGGTCTTAGTGGTATAAATGATGAATATCATTTTAAACTATTAGATAAAGATGCTGAAAAAGAACAACTAGAAACAAAGTTTGTTACAGCGTTTTTAAATGCTAAAAAAATAGAAGATGATAAATATAAAACAAAAGTATTTAAAACAACAGCAGAAAATTGGATAACAAATGCAATTTCAGATGATATGAAAAAAGCAGAAGATATAAGAAGTATGCTTAATTATACATTAAAAGAAAAAGAAGAAATAAATGTTGAGGAATTTGTTCAAAATAATATAATCGATAAAGATTTAAAAGAAAGTTTCAAAGAACACATGGAAGACAAAGGATTAACTGAAAACTTTTCAGTTGATAAAAAATGGGTTGAAAAGAAACTTAAAAAGAGAAGTATAAAAACAGATAATGGATTTGATATAAAAGCAAATTTATCAGATTTTGAAGACCCTATGAAATATAGTGTTAGAAAAAATGAAAATGGTACATTCGATATAGTAATAAAAAATATATCTTTCTATGAAGAAAAATAATTTTACATAAATTTCATTTTATGGTAGTTATTCGAAGTTGCTTTTTACTCTATTAAAATAATGTTAGATTATGTTATAATTACGTGAAAGCATAAAGGTATAGAGGTTCTAATTTAGATTAATAGGGAAGCTAGGTGAGATTCCTTCGCAGCCCCCGTTACTGTGATGCTGACTATTTATTCGATAACCACTGCTATTTTGCGGGAAGGTGAATAAATGGGATGAAGCTAAGCCAGGAGACCTGCCTTATATACAATAAGAAAATCTTCGGGGTGGAGAATTTTACTTTAAAATAAGAACGGTATTTTAAAAGAAAAACTAACCTTGTGTTAGTTTTTCTTTTTTTGCAAAAGATACATATAATTTATAATTTTGAAAAATAATATCGTAAAAGCATAACAAAATGTTATTGCTTATTTTAAAATATAGTTACAAAAAAAATTGTAATTCTGCTATAATCATAAAATATATGGAGATTATAGTCAAATTATGGTAAAACCCTGGCTGGATTAATCTTGATATAAGCTTTAAAAATTTTAAAAAAGGTATATGAGGAGGAATTCATATGAAAAAGAAATTATTATCAATTTTACTATGTTTAACACTTATATTTTCTGTTGGGTGTAGTAAAGGCGAAAGCGAAAAAACAATAACTGACAGAGCTGGTAACGAAGTTAAAGTTCCAACAAAAATCGAAAAAATTATATCTACTGCACCATCAAATACAGAAATATTAGTTGGGTTGGGATTAGCTGATAAAATTATAGCAGCAGATACATACTCAGAAGGAATTGAAGGTTTAAGCAAAGACACTAAATTAATGGACTTCCAAAATCCAGATGCAGAAGCAATGGTTGAGTTAGATCCAGATATAGTAATAGCTTCAGGATATAACCAAGTAGGTTCATCAGAAGATCCATATAAATCAGTAAGTGATGCAGGTATACCTGTTGTATATATACCAAGTAGTAGCAGTATAGACGGTATATATAAAGACATAGAGTTCATAGCTGAACTTGTAAATGAAAAAGATAAAGGAAATGAAATAATCGATTCTATGAAAAAAGATGTAGAATCAATAAAAGAAATAGGCAGCAAAATAAAAGATAAAAAGACAGTTTATTTTGAAATAGGTCCAGCACCAACATTATACAGTGTAGGAAAAGACACATTCATAAATGAAATGATACAAATAATAGGTGCAAAAAATATATTTGCAGATAAAGATGCTTGGATATCACCAAGTGAAGAAGCTGTAATAGATGCAAATCCAGATGTTATATTAACTAACGTTAACTATGTAGAAAATCCAACAGAAGAAATAATGAGTAGAACTGGATGGGAAAACATAACTGCAGTAAAAGATAAAGCAGTATATTCTATAGATGCAAACTCATCTTCAAGACCAACACAAAATATAATAAAAGCTTTAAAAGAAATGGCAAAAGCTGTATACCCAGATGAATACAAAGACAAATAGAACAAAGTGTGCAATTAGTATACTTATACTTATATTTATTATTTATATTGGAACTTCCATTGGGAGTTCCAATATTAGTATGTTAGACACTATATCTATAATCGCAAATAAATTGATAAATATACCTCTTAGAGACGGTGTAATGCCAAAGGACGTATCTATTATATGGAAGATTAGGTTGCCTAGGGTTTTATTGGCGTTTTTAGTAGGAGGGTGTTTGGCTACTAGTGGTGCAGTTGTACAATCGATATTAAAAAATCAACTAGCATCACCATATACATTAGGTGTATCATCAGGTGCATCTTTAGGAGCAGGTCTTGTAATTGTAACAGGAGTAACAATTCCTGTAATAGGAGGTTTTACACTTCCGTTTGTTGGATTTATATTTGGACTTTTTACAGTTTATTTAGTTATATTATTTTCTAGTAAAATTGACAAAACCATGTCCAATAATACAATAATATTAGCGGGGATGGTTTTTTCTTTATTTGTCAATGCCTTACTTACAACTTTAACTGCGATGTTTTCAGAAGACTTAAAGAGTATAGCACTTTGGCAAATGGGAAGCTTTGCTATGAGAGGTTGGACATATGTATGGCTTATAATTCCATTTTGCTTAGTCGGTATGATAGGCATACTTAGATACACAAAAGAGATGGATATACTTACTTTTGGAGAAGAACAAGCCCAATCTGTAGGTGTAGATACATCAAAAGTAAAGACAAAACTATTTGTATTTTCAGCAATATTGACAGGAGGAGCAGTATCTCTTAGTGGTACAATTGGATTTGTAGACTTGATAGCTCCTCATGTTGTTAGAAAAATATTTGGATCTAATCATAAATATGTAATACCGATGACATTTATATTTGGAGGATGTTTAATGGTAATTACAGATTTGATTGCAAGAAGTATTTTTGACTCAACTGAATTACCAGTAGGGGCGGTGACTGCTATTATAGGAGCACCATTCTTTGCTTATGTTTATTTTAAAAAGGCGAGTTGATAATTATGTTAGAAATTAAAAATCTTTATAGTGGATATGATGAAAAAGATATATTAAAAGATATAAATTTTAAAGTTAAAAATGGAGAAAATTTATGTATAGTTGGTCCAAATGGATGTGGAAAAAGTACACTTCTAAAATCTATTGCTAATCTTTTAGAATATAGAGGAAGTGTAATGATTGATGATGAGGAAGTATCATCTATGGATAGAAAAGAATTTGCAAAGAAAGTTGGACTTATGAGCCAAATTACTCAAATTTATTTTCCATACACAATTTACGATACTGTAGCATTAGGTAGATATGCTTATAGCAAAGGGGCATTTAGTAAATTATCTAAACAAGATGAAAAAATCATATTAGATAGTATAAAAAAAGTCGGACTTTTAGATATAAAAGATAAGCTTATTACTGAACTTTCAGGTGGGCAAATACAAAGAGTTTTCTTGGCTAGAGTATTCGCTCAAGACCCAGATATTATACTACTTGATGAGCCTACAAACCACTTGGACTTAAAAAACCAAATAGATTTATTAGAAAATCTAAAAGAATGGATTAAGGTAAATAATAAAATCGTAGTAGGAGTACTACATGATTTAAATTTAGTTCAATATTTCGCAGATAATGTGCTTATGTTGAAAGATGGGCAAATAGTAGCTTATGGAGAGCCACAAGAAGTATTAAATAATCCTATCTTAAATGAATTATATGGAATCAATATAAAAGAGTTTATGTTAGATATTTTAAAGAAATGGGATAGACCATCTATTACAAAAAAGCATATAATTAAATAAATATTTTACTAAAAAGACTAGCTTAATAAATTAAGCTAGTCTTTTTATTTGTATATGTTATTAATTTAAAAGATTAGTTTTAAATATTAAAGTAGAAAATCTATAAAAGCAGGGACTTGTTTTTCCCAACTAGCTTCATTATGTTCTCCACCAGGAACTAATCTAGGATAACATATAGCTCCTTTAGATTGAAGTGTATGGCATAACTCTAACATATAAGAAGTAAAGTCAACTAATTTATTATTTTGTTCTAATTCATTACTTCCTATACTCATAAAGAACTTGCTACCCCTTTGAGAGTCGTTTTGTACTGCTTCTGCTATTAATTTATCATAGCAAAATTCAAATGAAGGAGATAAACACGCACATTTTGAGAATATATGAGAGTATTTAATTCCAGCATATGTTGCCATTAATCCACCTAAAGAGCTTCCACCGATAAGCGTATTTTTTTTATCGGGTTTTGTTCTGTACTCAGAATCAATCATAGGTTTTATTACATTTACCATCCAATTTAAATAAGCATCTCCCTTGCCTTCAATAAACTCACCATTATAATTATCTAAATTATAAGGAGAGTATTCTGAGACCCTCTCATTGCCTTCAAAACTGCATTGAATACCTACGACAATTAATTGTACATTATTAGAATCTAAATATTCTTTCATACCCCATGATTTACCGAAAGCAGCTTCTTCATCAAAGAATAAATTATGTCCATCGAACATATAAAGCACAGGATATTTTTTTCTTCTTTCATTGTAATCATCTGGAAGATAGATGTTTATAACTCTACTACCAGAAAACACACCTTCCATCTCAATATACTTTTTTTCTATCATCAGTAACCACCTCATGTATATTTTAATTTATTATTTAATATACCATAATTTGGAAAATAAATGTATACAAAATATACAGAAAGATAAGTTTATACATATAAAATAGAATATATGACAAAAAATACGAAAATATAACATATAAAAAATAGGTATTTTAAGAAATTATGTATTATAAAGTCATCAAAATTGAGATCGAAGGTTTACATATTGATAAATAAAAAATTGTAAAATAAAAAGCTATAGGAAATAAACGTTTATTTTCTATAGCTTATTTTTTAACTTCTGAAATATAGAAGTCTTTATTATTTATTTTCTTCAATGTAATTCACTATATCGCCGATAGTTTTGAATTCTTCAGCGTCTTCTTCAGCAATTTCTATATCATATTTATCTTCTAATGCCATGATTACTTCAACTGCATCTAAAGAATCAGCATTTAAATCATCTTTCAGAGAAGTATCTAAAGTTAACTCATCTAAATCGTCTATGCTTAATTGCTCTGCTATTATGTCTCTTATTTCTTCAAACATTTCATACCTCCAACTGTATTGAATAATTAAATTTTTAATAGTAGTTTAATATAATAGTAATTAATTTTCAATATATATTTAGAAAATAGTAGAATTATTTTTAAATTCTATAAATAGTAATTTTTTTTAATAATATAAAATATTTATTGCTTTTTTTGTTATGC
>NZ_CABQXJ010000082.1:0-13347 GCF_902468165.1 uncultured Intestinibacter sp. | reverse complement strand
TTGTAAGTTATCCCAATTTAAAGTTATATTAAAGTCATTTATATTCATTGGTGTTATATGTTTCTTATGATGAACTATCTTTGCTAATCCTCCACATCTTTCACAAATATAATTCTTACTCTTCATAAATGAACTTCTACACTTAATCCATTGAATACTATTGTAGAAGCCTTTTGCATATTCTTTAGCCATTATTACTCCTTTATTTATATAATTTTTTATGCCTTGAATGTATTTTTACTATGAGAATGTTACCTCCCACCTACACCCCCTTAGCCATTGATACTATGCCATTTATTAACACCCTTAAATATCAATGTAACCTCATATAAAAAACATTACTTATTTAATCTAAATTAATATTTTATTTTCTTTATTGCATTATTTAATCTCTCTGTATCCATACCAATATAAGCTAATGTTGTTGCACTTGATTGATGTCCTAATGCCTTTTGAACTAATCCTATATCCTTCTTATTGTCCATATATAACCAATATGCAAATGTCTTTCTTGTTCCATGACACCCTAAGTTTTCTATATTAAAATACTCTTCTATCTCTTTCATAATCCTATAGGCTTGTGTCCTTGTTATTGGTTGATTAATTCCTTTCCTGCTCTTGATTAAATAATCATCATCTTTCATTTCTTCTGTATATTCATCAATTAATTTCTTTAATTCTCTATTTAGTGGAATATTTATCATCTTTCCTGTTTTTTGTTGCTTTATTTTTAAATTCCACTTTCTTCTTACATCTTTTACTTTTAAATTTAAAATATCGCTTATTCTGAATCCGCAATATATCCCTAATCCAAACATAATGGCGTTTCTTTGGTTTTCACCTTCTAAACTTTTCATTATATTTTTTACTACGCTCTTATCTTTTATAGGCTCTGTCATTACATCACCCCCATTTTTTTGACATATGTTCATAATTTAATTCTTGAATAAGTTTTACAACTTCTTTAAGGTCTTTATCTATATCTAAATCGCTTAAAATTATTTTTGTTATATCTGTGCCTATATATTTTCTTTCTCCAATATAACTATTTGTTTTAACTCTATATCCTAATTCATTTATGTAATTGGCTACTGCTCTTACACTTTCTAACTCTAAATATTTTTTAAATACTATAGTTTCAAAATTATCATCTTCTTTTATTTGAGATTTATTTTCTAGGATATTAATTATTTTTTCAATTTTCTGTATTTTTTCATTATGTTTTTTAATTATCTTTTCCTCTAGCTTCCTATATCCTTTTATTTTACTTTTTATTGCTTCACTCATTTTCAGTCCTCGCCATTGAACTTAATACCATCAAAAGGTTATTTATAGGTTTTTCATAATGCTCAAAATTTTGGTCATACATTGAACATATTAAATATCCTGCTAGAGTTTTAACTAATGGATTAATCGGTTGTTCTTCCCATCTTGAACCTGTTTTAGTTTCTAAATAATCTGGAATTGATTCTATCAATCCTACTATAAGTTCATCATCATCTTCAAAATCAACTCTTAACCTTGCTTTTGCTTCTTCCAATGTTAATATCATTTATTCACCTTCTTTATTAAAAAGGTGTCCAAATTGGACACCCCTTGCTTTTATTCTGCTTTTGATAATTTTATAAATGCTTCTGTAACTAATGGTTTAGTGTCTGCTATTGCTAATGCTCTATAATCAATTACTCCATATTTAAAGCTACTTTCTCTTGATGTTTCTACAACTATACCCTCTGGAATGTTGTAACCTAAGTAATTAAAGTTACCTAAGAATATATTGTCATCTGCTATATTGTCATCAATGATAACTGGCTTTCCTAATATGTAACCTATATTTTCATTCTTTGGATCAGCTATAAATATTGGTCTGCCTGTAGTATCTACAATTCCATAAATTGAATTATATAGAGTTGCATTATTCATAGCCCATTTAGCTCCTGCTGAATATCCTCTCTTTAATTTTGCTAACATTTGAGTTAAATCTGTGTAAGCCACTTTATCTGTAAATGTAAAACTATTTGCTCCATTCCATGTGATTCCTGTTGCAATTCCAGTTCCTTGACTTGCTCCAGTTCCATTTACTAATGAATCTGCTATACATTCCATAACACAATTCGTTAATTCTTCAATAATATAGCTTTCAAATGCTGAAATACTCATTTTCTTTGAACTTGCTGAAATAGAGAATATTTTTATTATTTCATATCCAGCAAATGAAACTTTAGCAATGTTTTCTGCTGGATTTTCTGAATCTACTTTTTCACCTTCTGTATGCCACTTTGCTTTTGTACTTGGTGTTCCAATAGGTACTGATATATTTGATGGAATATTAAAGCTTCTACAATGAGATATTAAACCTCCCATAGTTCTAGCTTTCTTAATTATTTCATTTAATGTATGAGTTGGTAGAATAGCAGCACTATTAGTTGTTGTACTGAATGAATCTGCTCTTTTTTCTATATCAACTATTTCCATTGCTCTTTTAAAAGTTCTTTCTTCTTCAACTGTTAACTTTTGCCCTAACATTGTCTTGAAAAATGCATTTCTGTATTCTGTACTTTCAAATACATCTCCTTTTACTTCTCCTGTTGATCCAGTAAAACTCATTCCTGTTATTGGATTAAATTGTTGTGTTCCTTGGCTTCTTTCTTCTATATTTTCCTTGGCTTGTTTTAAACCTTCTAGTTCAATATTTAATTCTTGAATATTTATATTAGGGTCTGTATTAATCAAATTCCCTATCTCTGCCGTTCTCTTTTCAATATCTGCTATGTTATGATTTCTATAACAATTAAATGCTTCTGCTATATTTTTAAATTTCATTTTAAATACTTCCTTTCAATATTTGATTTACTTTTATTCTTAATTCATCTTTTTGCTTGTCCCTGTCCTGCTCTGCTATTATTTGATTTCTAGCTTCAACTGATGTTGTTTGATAAGCTGGAAAGGGAACTACGCTACATTCATAAACTTTTTCTATTTTTGTTATTGTTCTAGTATTAGTTTTACTATCATAAAAACTGCCGTCTTTTGGTACTTTAAATGCAAAACTCATACCAGTTAAATCACCCCTGCATACTGCCGTATGTACCGCCTTGGCTTCTTCTGTGTTTGGCAAAACTGCCCTCATATGAAGCCCCTTATCATCAACACTAAATTGCATTGTCTTTGGTACTCTTGCAAGTGGTAATTTATTAAAATCATGATTATATAATAAACGTATATCGCTCAAGTCTGCCGAATCTAAAGCTCCACGTTTTATAACTTCTTTATAACTTCCCATAGGGTCATTAATTATTGTTTCTTGGCCAAATACAATTGGTGTTCCTATTAACTCCAATTCATTATTGCTCTGTATTTGGGTGTTTCTTATTTCCTTCATTATTTGCCCCCTTTTTATTCATTTGGTATTCATCTACTATTTCTGTATTAGCAACATTAAGTGTCTGCAACCTTCTGTCGCCATTTTCTACACTAGGTAGATTTAATATTTCTAATGCTTGATTTACTGTAAATAATCCTAATGGCATTAATTCCTTTATCATATTTACTTTTGTTGTATTACTCGCAAATTGTAATCTATTAGCTTCCATGATTATTGAATTACCAAAGGCTTGTTCCCTTATAGTGAATATTTTATCTGTCAATTCTAATGAAATTTGAACTCCTAATGCTTCTATTACACTTTCATAAAAAGCTGACCATTCATCTTCATTGTATGTGCTATTAACAATTTTTTCTGATACACCTAAGTAATCATATATCTTTTGTTTTATTGCTAACATTTGCTCACTATCAATAACTGCTCCTTTAATCTCTAAAGGTACATAATCCATTTTGCTATCTAATGCGGCTATTCCTCCATTATTACTTATAGATAAATAGTCCTTTATAAACTCTTCTTTTTCCTTCTTTAAATTCTCTGGGCTTAATATTTGGTTATATTTTAATAATCCCTTTATTGTTGCACTAGATTTTATTGAATTTGCTATACCTTCATTCTGTGTATGTGCCAAATCCAAAGTATTCAATATTGCCGTATTTGTATCACCTAATAAATCATTTGAATTATAAAATCTTCTTATGGTAAAAACATCTCTAAAAGGTAGTGTTACTTGCTTGCCTCCAGCAAAGAAGAATCTGCAATATAATTCTCCTGTTAAGTCTGTTAAGTATTCCATATTTACTGGACTTAATGGATATATACCTGTTAATTTCCCATTTTCATCTTTCTGTAAATAAGCAAATGCATTATTGTACAAATAATAATGAGTTACTATCTTGTAGATCATATCGTATGAAGTCATATATGGATTAGGTCTTACTTGCAATATTCTGTTTAAATAATTATCTCCATCTTTTCTATTTCTCTCTATTGTTACAACATGAACTGGCTTTAACTTAGCCACATTTCTTGCTATTGAATCAACGGCTGACCTGTAAATATCACTTTCATATGCATTGCCACTAAACTGAGTGAATATTGCTGGTCCACCATTCATTACTTCTACTCTGCTTTTTTCGGATTGTATTTCCTTTGAATCTCTTGTTCTAAAAATCTTACGTATGAATCCCAAACCTTATTACCCCCTTTATTTATCAATGCTTCTATTTCTTGATATGTTTTTGGTGCATTGGTTTTTTTCATTAACATATAATGAAATCCTAATCTAGTTGATACAAAAACATGAATATTTCTTTTAAAGTTTATTACTTCTCGCCCATTTTTTTCCCATATTTCTTCATGATTTAATGTATATGGCTTTATCATATCAACACCATTGTTTTTAGTTTTCCCAAACTTTTCCCACTCTTCTTTTTGGATTTCTTCTATCTGCTCTTTGCTATAACCTTTATCCATTAAATATTTTTCTATATATATATATTCGTCAAATATAGTAGTCTTATATGTTAATAATTCTTCTATTTTCCTATTTGAAAATATATTATCTTCAAATTCTTCTTTACTTTCTGCATATTGTATAAAATTAGAAAGCTCATATAAATTATTTAAAATATATGTTAATTTCCCTCTTGTTTTACCTGTTGCAAATATTCTTGTTGGTTTATTTCTTTCTAATTGTTCAAGTAAATATGTAGTTATTAAACTTGATAAATCAACATCTTTTTTTATAGCTTCTTCTTCTAATTCTTTTAATAACCCTTCTGCAATAAGAATTTCCTTTTTTACTGGAGTTCCAGCCATAATAAAATTACTCATATAATTTTGATACTCATATTGTCTTGGAAGATAAGGAATTATATCTTCTTTAACTTCTGTTATGTTTCCTGCATATCTTTTAAAAGCTAATTCAGTTCCTCTTTTTCTAAATTTGTGTAATTTATTGCTCATATAAAACGCTCCTTAATTTACCAATGTAATATCTTAATTTTATTTTATTCATTCGTAGACGCCGCGGGAAATTTTTTTTTTAAAAAAGGATAACGCCAATTTTGCGTTATCCTATTACCCCTTTATAAATAATATTCTATATGCTCTATTTCTTTTAAAAATTTTAAATTGCTTAATCCTGCTCTTAGACCTTCTCTAAAGTAGAATTCGCATAATTCTAGCCATTCAGCTGAAATAGAATCCTCAAACTCATTAATCAATCTTTGTTGCTCTTCTGTGGTATCTTTTTTTAAAGCTCCACGTATTACTTGTGTCATTAATTCTTTTTGCTTATACTCTATATTTTCATTTGTAAATGTTGCTTCTTCATTATTTACAATATTTCTAAATTCATTTTTTACTATTCCATTTACTATATTCTCTATATTTTTAATATTCATTATCTCACCACCCCAAATCTTTTATATATTACTGCTCCCTTTAGGGTTGGTATAACGTTATGAGAAGTACACTTCTCTATGTAATTTTTTAATGTATTAATGTTCATTGGTAATTAATCCTCCTTGAATTAACCACCCAATTAAGATATAATCTAATTAGGTTGAGAGTCTATCCTTATGGGTGGGCTTTTTTTTATTCTTCTTTTTTCTTATTATCTTCTTTTACTAAATCAATAACATACTTATTAACTGGTTTTCCATTTTGAGCTGCTGAAGTTTTAATTAATATTTTTTCTTCTTCTGTTACTCTTAATTCAAGTTTTCCTTTTGTTTTATTCATTTATCTCACCTCCTTGATTTTATTATAAGCCCGACAAACCCGACAGTCAATAGTTTTTTATTATTTTTTTAATTTTCCTAATAAAATTTTTTTAGTGGGTAATTGCACAAGGGGAAATTCCACTTATGCTCCATTTGTAATTAAAACAAATTAGAGCTGATTAAAATTGATATGAAAAAGCTAATTTAGCTTTTTCACTTTATTTATTAAATATTTTGAAAGAATTATTTTAAAATCAAAGTCTTGGCTATCAACTAATAACTCGACTATATATATTAATACTTGTATTATTACATTGGACAGTTTTGTCCATAGGGGTATGGTCAGTTTTGTCCATAGGAGTATGGACAGTTTTGTCTATACCTGTATTTTATTCATAATAAAAAGGGAGTAACAATTTGGAAACCCCTTTTTATAATTCCGTGGTTGCTTAAAATCACCTCGGATTATATTCTATAAAATAAGTTCTTTTAAAAGACTTGTTTTTAAGTCAAGGTCTTGACTATCAACTAATAACTCGACTATATATATTAATACTTGTATTATTATCTTTGACTTTTTTATCAATAGGGGTATTGATGAAAATATCAATACCCCTATTGATATTTTTCTCTATATCTAAATCCAAAGTCGTTTAAAGTAGCTTTAAACTTATTCATTTTGACTGCGAAAAATTTCGCTCTCCTATTTACTGTTCGTGGTTACTTAAAATCATCTCGGATCATTAACTAATAAATTCGAAATCCTTCAAAAGGATTTCGAATTAAAATGCATAGTATACACTTTAAAAATTCAGATGTCTTTAATACCAACATCTGAATTCCTCGATATTGATATTCCCAATTTTTAACTGGAAATTAACACTTTAAATTTTTATAAAGAGCATAAAGAGAAACTGCCCCCAAAAACTTTGTGGTACTAGGCAAAGCCTAGTGTTTCTATGGGTACAAAAAAATTTCCAAATGTCCCACTTTGGGACATAAAAACCGTATAGAAACCGTATCAAATCTTCCTAAGCTACACATATTTTTTGCAAAATAAAAACTGCGTCATTGTATGAAAATGAGCAGTTTTTTATTAAACCCTTGATATTACTAGGTTTTAACGAGCGGAAAATTTCGTTGGTTATAATTAACGCAGTTTTATAGGATAAAACACGCATTTTACTGCTGGTAACGGAAATTTTTCCGAGTTTCTAATAAAAAACAGGTGATTTATATTCACCCACTTTTAAATCAATAATATCTCGGTCAATTTGATTAACTAACATTTTCGCTGTCAATTAAATTGATAGCGAATTTCGTTATGTCTTTAAATCATAGCGGATTAAAATTTTATATTACAAAATATTATTATTATAATATTTTTATTACTTAATATTACAACAGTAATAAACTTTTGTAATATGGCTATTTTCTATATTACTAAATATTATTATTGTAATAAATTAAAAATATAACTCGATAACATTTTGTTATTGAGTTTATTATATTACTTAATGTTATCTAAAGCATATTTTAATAAACTACTAACTATATCCTGCCTTTTATATACCTTGTATTTATCGAATAGCTTTTCTAATTCTTTATATACTTCTACATCAATTTTAAAGGTTTTAGTTATCGTATTATCATAACTATTTATAAAATTTTTATCTGAACGGAGGTCTCCGTTTAGATGTTCTTTTTTTACAGAGTGCAAACTTGCACTTTGTAATGTTTCAAATTTCTGCTCTAGTAACTCAATTCTTTTTAAAATTAAATCTATATCTTTTGGATAACTAACCTTACTTTTATTTTTAGTGGCTGAATTTTCAGCTTTGATCTTTTTAATGGAATAATTTTGAGATGATATCGTATTTTGCGATTCTATGAAATTATTCTTTTCTTTCCCCATAAATGGGGAAAATCCTATTATTCTTTGTCCTGCTCTTGATGGTTCAAATCCATTAGCCTTAAATCTATTTAATATAGTGTTTTTTGATATTCCTAATTGCTTACATATAGCATTAAAATTATTATTCTCCTGTTTCAATTCATTGTTAAAATGGTCAACTTGACCCTTTACATCTAATTGATTAAATTCCTCTCTATTCATCTGTACCCCCTTATAATACATATATTACAAAAATAAACTATTATAATATATTATATTACTAAATATTACCATGATAATATATTCTTATTTTATGTAAAGACAGAAATATTTCCGTCTCCTATTTCTTGCTCTGCGAAAAATTTCGCTCACCTCAAAATTAGGTTATTGTATTATTAATTATAACTTTCGAAGTAAATCTAATTGACCTCGACTTCTTAAACGGTGATTTAAAATCACTATTAATATTTATCATTCATAATTTTACTTATGGTGCTAACTGATAAATTATATTTCTTTGCCTTTGATCTATAACTCCCAGTATCATTTTTAATCTGCTCTACTTGTTCAGCACTTAATTTTTTACCTTTTCTAAATACTATGTAACCATTTTTCCCTGAAGCTATAATCGGATTTGATATATAACAAGAATATTTCTCTAAAAATTTTCTTTCCTCTTCCGTAAAGTCCATATCTTTTGGAACTATATAAAATCTCTCAACAAATTGCTTTATTGTGTTATCTTTACCATTAGTTAATGAATATGTTACTCTCTCTACTTTATTATCCATTTCAATCCCCTTATGTTTATTTATTATAAATAATACTGTTTACTTATTAAAAATAATACAATAAAATTTTAAATAAAAAAAGATACGGGAGAATTTTCCCATATCCTAATAATCTGTATATAATTTTACTTGGTGCAAATTTGAGCCTAGCTCCTAAATAGAAGACTTTTTTATTTTTTATAATTACATTCATATTGATAAATTAAGCCGTAATCATTTGGGTTTACTTTCATGTTGCCAGGTCCTCTGTCATGGTCTTTTAAATACCATTTAGCATATGATTTTGGTATCATATAATCTATATATTCTGCTATTTCATAAACTATGAAATCTCTTCCTGGATTTCCTTCTAAAACTAAATTTAAATTATCATAGAAATCATATGCCAAATCTAACCTATCTAAATTATTTAACTCTTCTATGCTTCTAAGTGTTTTTTTTCCTGCATTAAAATACGTCACTACATTATGAGATATATAGTTTCCTAATTTTTGTGTAAAACTTCTTTTATTAAAAATATAATCAAAAGCCATACTCTTCCCCCTAATAGTAAGTTATTTTTATAGTCAAATAATGTTATTACTAATCATATAGAGATTCTGGAAAAAGACAACATACATATATTAAAGAGCCATTTTTTGACCACCCTAAGAATTAACCAATCTACTTACCTTTTTTCTATCTATATTTAACTTTCTAGCTATTTCTGAATTGTTTAATCCTTTTTCTTTTAACTCTAATATTTTTACCTTTAATTTTTTTAACTCTGCTTGTTTTGAAGTCAACCCTTCTGAATTTCTTCTCTTCTCTCTTCTTTGAGCATTATTATTCTCTTGTTTTATCTTTTTTGACTTTAACGTAATTAATTCTCTTTGTTCCTCTTCTGAAATCTCTAACCATTCGATAATAGTTTCGCTTTTTGGCAGTACCTTCTGTCCTTCTCTATGCTCTTCAACTTTTTTTAGTCCATTTCTTACAAATGATTTTAATTCAGCCAAAGAAGTATATTTTTTAGATTTAATTCTACTTGCTAAAACCTTTATTTCTTGTAATGTTTCCTCATAATTTGAATTATTAACTAGAATATAATATGTTGTATAAAACATTAAAAAACTATTTCTTATTCCTGTTAAATCATATTCCCTTAATTCTAATATCTTTTCTAAGTCCTTTAATCGCCCATAATTTAGCGTTGATTTACTCTTTAATAGTTTTATACCTTTTTTACTTTTCTTTTGTTCTGTAGCTTTCTGTGGCTTATATGGGGTATATATATTATATAACTCATATAAATCGTATAACTCATGTTCATTATTAACCAAACATTTTACTACTTTATCACTTTTTGAATTAATAGTTCCTTCTATTCTTAAAACTCTTGATGGGTCTTTTACTCTTTTATCAACTTCACCCATGCTCTTTAAAGAGTTTTTAAAAGTCTTAATTAAATAATTTTGTAATCTGCTCCAAACATTCATATTCTTTTTGCTTGTCCCTGCGTAATCCTTTATAAACCACTTAATATGTATTCCTCTTCCTGAAAAAATTATTTTATGTGGCTTTGGTATTACTTTTTCTTTAACTAAATCATTAATTAATTCTATTATTTCATCTGCATTATTTATTTTATCTATATCTATATATAAAGTTCTTAATTGTAATATATCTTTATTAGTTCTTGTGTATGTATTGCTTATAGTATTTTGAGTTGCGTATACATCATAATATCCACTATATTTATTAATCGTTTCTTCAAATTCATCATACTCAATACATTCTAATGGTTGTAATTCTCCCATCATACCAATATAAATATGTGTATATCCATTAAATAATCCTTTTTTATATTCTAGTTTTAATGCTCCCATGATTGTTAACCTCTCTTCATTTAGTTGAATAAAAAAAGCCTTCTAGGTATTATCCTAAAAGGCTTGAAAATTCTCTAACTAAATGCTATACTGTCCTTAGTTAAAAGGCTTCAATGCTTCTTAGGTAGTACGGTTACCTATTAAGTAACTTTTAAATATATTTGCAGTATATTTAAAAGTGCGAGGTCTTTTTTTATTGTTTAAATTTATTATACCATCACATTTCCAAATATTCCACTTTTTAATACTTATATTTTCAATAATTTTAATTTTCAAAATTAAATCTTTTTCCATCAAAACTGGCAATAATGTTTATTAATTTCTGTCTATTTTGCTCGTAAAATAATTTATCTCCAGTTAAAAAGTAAATACATAGTAAACTTAAATCTAACATTTCAAATGGATCACTCGACTTATTTATATCAATTCTTACTTTTTCACTAGCTTGTACCATTTCAGAATAATAATATTGTTTTGCTTTTCCTTTACGTTCTATGTAATTAGCTCTTGAATTTTTTTCCATAATATTTCAACCTTTTCTTTTATAAATTATAATGCTCTTATAAACTCTTCATAATGCTCATATAAACCAACATAAGCATCTAACATTGAAGCTACTCCATCTATACGTTGTTTTGCTGATTGATTTTTAATTGGTACTATATTCCCGTTTCTATCTTCATAAACTCCTGTATTAGTTAAGCACCATTTTAAAATTGGATTATTATTATAGTTAATCTTTTTTGCTTTAAGGTCTGCTCCTAATTGTTGCATTGGTAGACTCAAAGTTTTTGCCCCTTGAATACATCTTTCCATTTTAAAGCCATGAGCTTTCATTTCTTCAACCCAATACTTAGCTGAATAATTATCATAATAAATCCATAAAGGTGTTATTCCATAATTATTTATCATTTCAATAAACCAAGCCGTAATATCACTATAATTAATGCTATTACCATTACATAACCTTATTAATCCTCTTTCTAACCATTTATCATATGGTATTTTTTCAATCTTAACTCTTTCATTGAAATTTTCACTAGGTAACCAATACATTTGATGTATGTATCTTTTTTCTATTTCCTTTCCTGTTTCCTTATCTATTTCTTTATTTATAAATAATAATGTTGCACAAGTTAAATCTGTTGTTATGGATAAATCCGCTCCCCCTATTGCATAGAAATTTTTAAAATTTTCTATATCAAAAGTTTCTGTATTATTAATATCATCAAAGTTTAACCATGCATTGCTTAAAGTATTTCTTATATTAAAATCTTTAGTTAATACTCCGCTTAAATCCTTTGGACTATTCTTTGCTTTTTCTACTTTCCTTTTTAGGTCATCTAGCTTTTTTATTGCTCCTAATGATGGATTCGCTTTACTCCAGCAATTTTCATCTAGCCATTCCTCCTTTTTATCTAATTCATATATTATTGGCAAAAATGTATCATCTTCGAAAGTTCCATCTACAATATTGCATGAATACTCGTAAATATCATCAAAAATACACTCTCTTACTGTTCCAGCAGTAGTTATCATTATTAATAACGGTTGCCTTCTTGCAGATTGTGATTGTTGCATTACCTCATATAAATTTCTATCTTTCACGCCATGTAATTCATCTATAATTACACAATGTGCATTTAATCCGTCTAATGTATCAGAATTTTTTCCAAGTGGTTGGAACTTACTCATAGTTAAAGGAAAATATAAATCACTCTTTCTCTTCTTGATATGCTTTGATAGATAAGGGCTTTGGTTTATCATATTTAAAGTTTCGTCAAATACTAACTTTGCTTGGTCTTTCTTTGTAGCACATGAATATATTTCTGCTCCTGCTTCATTGTCTGCTATCATCATATAAGCGGCTATTCCACTAAGCATTGTTGACTTTCCATTTTTCCTTGCTACATAAAACATACTTTCTTTATATCTTCTTAAATTAGTTTCTTTATCTATAAATCCAAATAATGCTGATATATAAGCCTTTTGAAATAATTCTAATATTACAGGCTTTCCAGCCCACTCACCTTTACTATGTTTACAAAATGTTTCAATAAATTTTATTGGTCTTAATGCTCTTTCTTCATCAAATATATATTTGTCTGAATTGTAAATATCATTTACCATTTTTTCATATTGCTTGTACACTCTATTAGATACAACATATTCACCAGCTTTTATCTTTTCAAAGTATTCAATAACATAATTCATTATTGGGGTTGCTCCTTTTTGGCTTTCTTCTTTTTAGGCTTCTCCTTTTTTTGTTGATTATTAATAAACGTTATTAATGGATCTGCTTCTTCTACTGGTTTAACTGGTGGCAATAAATCTACTAATTGCTTTGATAAATTACTGTAATTTTTTAATGTTGTATTATATCCCTTTAATGCTGGATTCTCTCTTAAAAATTCTTGTTGCCCTTGCTTAAATAATGTTGTTGTTCCTTGTGTTTCAACTTCTTCTTTTAATTTATCTAAAGTCCTTTGAATGAATAAAAGTTCATTATAAATATTTTGTGCTATTGGTAGCCTATCTTTTGGAATTAATTTTAAAACTTTTTTAACTTGCTTCATCTCTTTTGATATCTCTTCATTTTTCTCAAACATTTCTTAAAATCCACCTACTTTCTTTGGTTTGCCCTACCCTAAAATTAAAAATTTCTTGGAGGGGTTTAATT
>NZ_CABQXJ010000081.1:0-13383 GCF_902468165.1 uncultured Intestinibacter sp. | reverse complement strand
AGGAGAGGGAACAACATTTATTGTAAGAATTCCGCTTAAATATATTGTATAAGGGTGTAAAAATGAAAACTACAAGAATTTTAATTATTATCGTAATGTTAAGTATGGTTGCATCTTTGTTTGTTGCCTGTGGCAATAATGAAGAAAAGAAAAAATCAGGTTTGTCGGTTTACTACGTTTCAAAAAGTGAAAATACAGTTGCAACTGAACAACATAACCTGAAAAATAAAAGTACAATTCAAAGTATTGGTGAAATACTTGATTGCTTAACTACTCAGGGAAAAGAGCAGAATTATAAAAGTGCAATACCAAAAAGTGTAAAGGTAAACGGCTATGACTTTTTAGACGGAGTAGTGAAAATAGATTTTAGTAAGAAATATTATGACTTAAGTTCTAAAAGAGAACTGCTGCTTAGGTCTTCAGTTGTTTTAAGTCTTATACAGTTAAAGTCAGTTGAGTACGTTGCATTTACTGTAGAAGGAAAACCATGTACAGGAAAAGACGGAAAGTATTTAAATGCAATGAATGCTTCTGATTTTGTATCAGATTTAGGAAACAATAAGCAGGATAAACAGGATTTTATTTTATATTTTTCTAATGAAAAAGGGACAGCATTAAAAGAATATAAATTAAAAAATGTTAAATATGGAAATAAAACAAAGGAAAGATACATTGTTGAACAGCTGATTAAAGGTCCTTCCAGAAAAGGATTTGTAGGAACTTTGTCTTCCCAAATTAAGATATTAAGCGTTGTTACAGCGAACAGTATCTGTTATGTAGACTTTGACAGTAATTTCTTAACAGAACGAAATCAGGTGGCACCTAAAGTTGTTATTTATTCTATTGTTAATTCACTATCGGAACTTGATAAAGTTCATAAGGTTCAGATAAGTGTTAGAGGTGAAACTTCAATTAAGTACAATGAGGAAATTAATATAGGAAGTCAAACATTAAATGTAGATAATTTTAAAATTAATAAACTTATCAAAAAAAACAGTCACTATAATTGTTATGAAATTGTAGTAGAAGTAAAATCAATAGACAGGAGTGTAAATATTAAATCATATGTCACGAAAAAATAAAGGCTCAATTCTAGTAGTAACAGTATTTGTATTTTTACTTGTTAATATAATTGCAATAAACTGCACATCTATTGTCATGAGCAATATTAAATATACAAAGTATAATGATGAAGAAATATACTTAAAGGAACAGTGTTTAAGTAAAATAGAAATAATTTATTCAAATATTTTAAAGGAAGTAAAAATAGCACTGGACGAAAGTGGTGATTATGAAAGTTTTAACTCACATTTTATATCTGATAATTCATCAGAATTTATAAATAAAATAAATGATTTATCAGATACATCACTAGATAATAAAAAATGCAATATAACAAGGATAAATACAAATTCCGAAAATTATATTTATTATAAAATTGAAAGTAGCGTATCTTATAACAAATTTATTAAAACTATTGTTGCGTATATAAAGATAAAAAATCCATTTCCAAAAGATACAATAGTAGAAAATAACGAAAGTTCACAAGAAATACAAAACTCACAAGAATTATATACAATAAATCAAGATGATCCAAGTTTAGAAGATAAAAATATAGAAGATAATAATGATAGTGCTAAAAATTATCTTCAAGAAAATAGTGAAAATAATATAGAAATAGAAACAGATAAAAAAGATATAGTAAGCGAAGAAAACGAAAATTTAGGAAATACAGATGAGATAAAACAAGTAGAAGAGATACAACCAAGCGATTTAGTAATAATATATGAAAGTAAGGAGGTATAGATATGAAAAAAGAAGGAATGTGACTTTTATAGAAGTTATAATAGGAATTACGTTATTAGCTTTAATAGGCACAGTATCATTTGTTAAGTTAGATTTATCAAATTACAAAATAAACTCGTTTATAAAGCAGATGACGACAGATATTAGATATATAAGGCAGATTAATAAAATAGGAAATGAGAAAGTGTATATGCTTTTTATTGAAGAAAATAATTGTGAAGGATATATATTAATGGAAGAAGGTAGACAATCTAAAAAAGTATTTTTACCTAAGGGAATTGAACTTGCGTGCCCTACAAGTAAAATACTTTTTAATACAAAAGGTGGATTTTATAAAGGAGGAACAACTATAACTATAATAAAAAAAGACAATTATACAGATATAACAATAGTACCTACGAGCGGACGTATACTAATAAAAGAAGGTATATACAAATGAGAAAAAGAAGTGGATACGTCTTATTAGAAATAATCATATCTGTATTTATAATGTCTATAATAATAACATGTCTATTAAGTATTATGGCTGTTATAAATAGAGCTAATAAAAATATTGAAGATAGAATTGAGTTAAGCCAACAGACAGAAGAGATAACTTCTCAAATCACTCCTTTAATCGAAGAAAGTATGAATATAATAAGTATAACGACAATAGATAGAAAGACAATACAAAATTTAGAGCTAGGAAAAGAATACGATGTTTTATCAATAAAGTTAAATTTCAAAAATAGTGAAAATGAAAACAATATAGCTTTAAAAAATAGAGAAATAAGTTATAAAAAATCATCAAAGAAATTATTTATAAATACTTTGCGATCAAATAATGCTAGTGAAACTGGTGGATATGAGATAGGAGACTATGTAAAAAGTATACGTATAAAAAAGGAAAGTTCAAACATAATATGCCTCATCTTAAATCTAGAAAAAAATAATATGGAAGTAGAAAAGTCTATAAAACTATATGTAAGGTATGATAAATTACTAGAAGCTAAATATTAAAAAAGAATTAAAAAAAAGTACAAATCTAGGGTAGATTTGTACTAAGCTTATTGGGGAATATTTTTAAATACAATAATTTGATTTAAAAATATTTCGTTTTGTATGGGATTTATATTTCCTTAATATTTACCATTTATTTTTATGATTTAATTCTACATTATAATTATCTATAAAACAAATTATTAATAAAGGGTGTTTTTATAGATAATTTCTATAGATATATAAAATATATAGAAAAGTATTTAATTTAAATAAACTTACAAATTTAATGAGCTTAAACTCGCAATGATAGAAAATATTTTTAAAAATATCCAAATATATAGATAAATACTATAGATAGTTAATATATCTATAAAACTACATTATTTGTATTGATAAATTATATAAACTTATTTATACTATATAAATAGGTATATTTATTTGTGTACTAACTTTAGAATTTCTAAAGAAATGATTATTATTTTTTATAATTTAAAGGATGACTACTCGATTAGTCATCCTTTTTTTTAATCTAATGTATAATTTTCAATTACGAATGATTTGAAATTCTCTGCAATCGGGGTAAGCGTTTTATCTTTTAATACAGCTAGATAAAAGTTTCTTTCCCATGTCGGTGATTTTATTTCAATAGTCTTTAAATCCATAAATTTTAAAATAGGCATATAAGGTACTATTGCAATACCAAAGTTGTTAGAAACTAATCCTGCAATTACCTGATCTTCTTCTATTTCATATGTAATTTGAGGTTTTTTACCTATTGAATCAAATAAATTATCTATAATCTGTCTAAGTCCACTCTTTGAACTAAATACAATTTGAGGATATTCAACTGTTTGCTCTAAAGTGATTGAGTCATATTTAGCTAATTCATGATTTGACGGAACTATAAGAACTAATTTTTGAGCAGAAACAGGTATAAATTCTATATTTTTTTCTTTTTCTGATTTTGAACAAAATATCATATCGTATTTTTGCTCTTTTAATGATTTTATTAGATCAGCAGTAGTTGTTTCAGTATGAAAATTGAAATTAATTTTTTTATCTGGATTATTCTCAATATAGCTTTTACTTAGCCTAGGTACAAAGTTTGTACCTAAAGTACGTAAAAATCCTAAATCTATATAGCCTTCCCCGTTGCTTATAGATTTAAGTTCAAGAACACTATCATCAAGAATTTTTAATGATTCTTTCACCTTTTCTAAAAAAATTTTCCCGCATTTTGTAAGGACAATATTACGTCCTTCTTTTTGAAATAATGTGACACCAAGTTCTTTTTCAAGTAGTGAAATGGCATGACTTAAACTTGGTTGAGTAATACAGAGCTCTTCTGCAGCTTTAGTATAATGTTCTAGCTTTGCTAAAGTAACAAAGTATCTTAAATGATATAAATTCAAGCTTATTCCCCCTTTTTAATCTATATTTAAAATTTAAAGAGTGTTTTTTATTTAACACTTTAATAAAGATAAATAAAAGATTTCAAACAATTATTTATCATAAGTATAGATTTTATAAAACTAATATACTAAAAATTATATATAAAATCAATAAATTGATAGATTATTATCAATTAGTCATATAAAAAATACTGTGATAACATTTAAACATAAGATAAATCAAAGAAAAAATGCAAAATAAAACGACAAACAATTAACAAAGAATAAAAAATAATTTTAAACAAATGTACAATAAGGGGGAATAGAATATGTCAAAACAACATCCATTAACAGTAAGTTCTTATACTTTAGGAACAAAGGTAACTTTTGAAGAAAGAGTAATCGCAGCTAAAAATGCTGGATATGAAGGAATAGGTTTAAGAGCTGAAAATTATATAGCAGCATTACAAGAAGGATTACACGATGAAGATATATTAAATATATTAAAAAAACACAATATGAAAGTAACAGAAGTAGAGTATATAACTTTATGGGCTGATGATGAGAGAACATTAGAACAACAAATGAAAGAACAAATTTGCTTCAAAATGTGTGAATTATTTGGTGTAAAACAAATAAACTGTGGTCTAATGGAAAACTACTCAATAGAACATACAGCACAAAAATTAAAAGAATTATGCTTAAGAGCAAAAGACATAATAATAGGGGTTGAACCAATGCCATACAGTGGTATACCAGACTTAGAAAAAGGATGGAAAGTAGTAGAAGCATCTGGTTGTGATAATGCAAAAATAATATTAGATACATGGCACTGGGTAAGAGCAAACCAACCATTTGAAAAAGTAATAGATATGATACCAGCAGATAAAATAGTATCAGTTCAAATAAATGATGTTCAAGCTAGACCATATGCAAAAGAAGTTTTAAGAGATGAGTCAATGCATGATAGAGTTGCTCCAGGGTGTGGATATGGAGATACTGCAGGATTTTGTAAAATGTTACAACAAAAAGGTGTTAAACCAAATGCAGTAGGTGTTGAAGTTATATGTGATGAATATGTAGAAAAAGGTGTAGATTTTGCAGCTAAATATACATATGACAATGCAGTAAAAGTTTTAAAAGAAGCTTGGCCAGAAGTTTTAGCTTAATAATATAAAGTTTAAATGTAGATATTAAAAAATAATAATCATTTATTAAATATATATTGAGAATTTTTAAATAGATATAAAATACTAAAAATTGAAATCTTACAAATTAAAATTAACTTAAATAGGGAAGAGGTAATATTATGAATTTTGAAAATATATTTAAGCCTATACAAATAGGTCCTATGAATGTACCAAATAGATTTGTTGTCCCTCCAATGGGCAACAACTTTGCAAATACAGATGGAACTTTAAGCGAAAAATCTAAAAATTATTATGCTGCAAGAGCAAAAGGTGGATTTGGTCTTATAACTATTGAATCTAGCGTTGTTTATTATAAATCAAAAGGTGGTCCTAGAAAACCTTGTCTATTTGATGATAGCGTAATAGATAGCTTTAAAAATGTAATAGATGCATGTCATGCTGAAGGGGCAAAGGTTTCTGTACAACTTCAACATGCAGGTCCTGATGTAAATCAAGCTATAGCAGGATATCCAATAGTGGCGGCATCACCAATACCATCAAAAGATGGTCATCCAACGCCACAAATACTAAATACTGAAGAAATATACGATATAATTGAAGCTTATGGAGATGCAGCTTTACGTGCTATGAAAGCAGGAATAGATGCAGTTGAACTTCACTGTGCACATGGATATTTAGTAAGTACATTTATATCACCTAGAACTAACAAAAGAGTAGATGAATTTGGCGGATGTTTTGAAAATAGAATGAGATTACCTCGTTTAATAATAGAAAATATAAGAAAGAAAACAGAAGGCAAAATAGCTATATTAGCCAGAATAAATGCACAAGATGATGTTTTAGGCGGACTTAGTGTACAAGATAGTACAGCAGTAGCAGTTTATTTAGAAGAAGTATGTAAAATAGATGCTCTACATGTATCTCGTGCAACTCACTTAAATGATGAATATATGTGGGCACCAACTACTATACATGGAGGATTTTCTTCAGATTTAGTATCAAGTATAAAAGAAGTAGTAAATATTCCTGTAATAACTGTAGGTCGTTTTACTGAGCCACAATATGCTGACATAATGGTTAAACAAGGAAGAACTGATTTAGTGGCATTTGGACGTCAAAGTTTAGCTGATCCAGAAACACCAAACAAAGCTAGAGATGGCAAATTAGAGCTTATGACACCATGTATAGCATGTCTACAAGGATGTGTTCCAAATATGTTCCAAGGTAAACCAATAACTTGTTTAGCAAATCCATTATTAGGACGTGAAGGCGAATTAACTATGACTAAAGAACCTAAAAATGTATTAGTTATAGGTGGTGGAGTCGGCGGAATGCAGGCTGCTTGGGTAAGTGCTTTAAGAGGACACAACGTAACATTAGTTGAAAAATCATATACATTAGGTGGTCAAATGAGACTTGCTGCATACCCACCAGGAAAAGGCGATATAACTAATTTAGTTCGCAACTTTATAGCAAGATGTAATGAATATGGAGTAAAAGTATTATTAAATACAGAAGCAACTGAAGAATTTATAAAAGAAATGAATCCAGACGTTTGTATAGTTGCTACAGGTGCAACTCCATTAGTACTACCAATACCAGGTATAAATGATGTTGGCGTAATAAATGCTATAGATTTATTAGATGGGCAAAAAGCCTGTGGTACAAAAGTTTTAGTAGTAGGCGGAGGAATGGTAGGTGCAGAAACTGCAGAATTCCTAGCTGAACAAGAACACGAAGTATCAATAATAGAATTTAAAGATAAAATAGCTGGTGATGTAGCTAAAGAACATAGAAAATACATCATGGAAGCATTCGATAAACACAAGGTAGAAAGTATAACAGGTGCAAAAGTTGCAGAATTCTATACTGACGGTGTTAAATACGAATTAGCAGATGGTTCTGTACATGAAGTAAGAGGATTTGATTCAGTTGTACTTGCAATGGGATCTAGAAATTATGATCCAATAAGTGAATCATTAAAAGATATAGTAAAAGAAACTTATGTTATAGGGGATGCAGTTAGAGCGAGAAGAGCTTTAAATGCAACAGAAGAAGCATTAAATGTAGCTTTAAGCATATAATAAATAATTAAATTTCTGATATAGTTTAATAATTGCAAACTTGGTTGGTGTTTAGAGTGGGGGCTCTAAACACCAATGCCAAAGTCGTTTTAGGGATAAGATGGCATAGCAATATGGGGGATATCAAGAATCGGAGGAATTGAAATGGAAATATCAGGTAGAACAGGTTTATTAGGATTAATAGGGTCACCAGTAGGACATTCAGGCTCACCTGCAATGTACAATTATAGTTTTGAAATATTAGATTTAGATTATAGATATTTAGCATTTGACATACCTGTAGAAAAAACAGAAGATGCTGTAAATGCTTTTAGAACTTTCAATATGAAAGGCGGAAATGTTACAATGCCATGTAAAGGTGAAGTTGCTAAATATATGGACGAATTATCTCCAGCTTCTCGTATAATCGGTGCTTGTAATACAATAATAAACAAAGACGGAAAATTAATAGGTGATATAACAGACGGTAAAGGTTATGTAAGAAACTTAAAAGAAAATGGTGTCGATATAAAAGGCAAAAAAATGACTATAATGGGTGCAGGAGGGGCTGCAACTGCTATACAAGTACAAGCTGCTTTAGACGGAGCTAGAGAAATATCTATATTCAATAAAAAAGATGGATTCTTTGAAAAAGCACAAAATACTGTCGAAGCTATAAAAAGAGAAGTTCCAGAATGTGTAGTAAATTTATTTGATATAGATGATACTGAAAAATTATATGAAGAAATAAAAACAAGTGATATACTTACAAATGCAACTTTAATAGGTATGAAACCTTATGATAATGAAACAAATATAAAAGATACTAGCGTATTTAGAAAAGACTTAGTAGTTACAGATGTAGTATACAATCCAATTAAAACTAAGATGATATTAGACGCTGAAAAAGCTGGTTGCAAAGTTGTAGGCGGAAAAGGTATGTTATTATATCAAGGTGTTGAAGCATTTAAATTATTTATGGGACAAGAGATGCCAGTAGAAGAAGTAAAAGCTAAATACTATTCTGATTTATAAAATTTAAATAAAAGATAAGATAAAGTGTTGATAGTATGATTTTTCTATCGACACTAAATCTTTATAAATAATTAAGTTAATGAATTAACAAAGTTGAAATGATAAATAATATGTTTTTTTTATATAAAATAAAATTTAAAATAGGGGGAAACTATAATGGAACAAGTTAATTATAAAAAGTTTTATCCTACTGCAATAGCTCTATACTTTACATATTTTATACATGGTATAGGAGCTTCTATATTAGGACAATATAAACAAGATTTTGCATCAATGTGGGGAGCAAAAGTATTAGAAGATGGTACGTTTGATGTAAGTATAGTTGTATCAGTAATAGCTGCACTTGGTCTTGGACGTTTAATCTCTCTTCCTTTCTCAGGGCCTATATCTGATAAATTCGGAAGAAGAATAAGTGGTTTAATAGGGGTTATATGTTATGCATTATATTTAGGTGGAATAGTATTTGCTCCAAATATGATGGTAGGTTATATGTTTGCAATAGTAGGTGGTATTGCTAATTCATTTTTAGATACTTGTGTAACACCATCATGCATGGAAATATTCCCAGAGAATGGTTCAGTTGCAAACTTATTTACTAAGTTCTCAATGTCTATAGCACAATTTGCTCTACCATTTGGTATAGGATTTGTAGCTACAAATGCATTCTCATTTAAAACAATATTTATAATAGCAGCAGTAGCAATTGCAATAGATGGTGTATTAATAGCATTTTTACCATTCCCTAAATTAGAAAATGCTCAAGACGACTCTGAATCTGAAAAAGAAGTTAAAAAAGAAAAAATGAAATTTACTCCAGCAAGTATAGCATTAATATGTATAGGATTTACTTCTTCTTCAACTTTTATGATATGGTTAAATTGTAATCAAGAATTAGGTAAACTATATGGACTTGCTGATCCAAGTAAAATTCAATCATTCTACGCTTTAGGAACAGTTTGTGCAATACTTGTTTCATCATTTTTAATAAGTAAAGGACTAAAGGCAGTAAGAATACTTATAATATATCCAGCAATATCAGCAGCAATGCTTATAGCAATTTACTTTATAAGAATACCTTCTATATGTTTAGTAGGTGGATTTGTATTAGGTTATGCAGCAGCAGGTGGAGTACTTCAACTTTGCGTATCTACAGCAAATGAAATGTTCCCTAAAGATAAAGGTAAAATAACTTCAATAGTTATGATAGCATCAAGTGTTGCAAACTATACTATAATAAGTTTTGCATCTTACTTAACAAAAGTTGGTGGTGCAACTAATGGACCAATAAACGTTGTACTGCTTAATATAGCAGTTACTTTATTAGGTGTATTACTTGCAATATATGTAAATATACAAAATGATAAAATAGAAAGAGCTCGTGAAGTAGCATAAAAAATAGGTCTTATAGCTTAATAAGTTATAGGACTTATTTTTATGTGTAAAAAATAAATATTACTTATAATTAGTATTTTTTAATTCTAAAGAAATTATATATTATCTTATTTGTGGATGCGCCATGAGTGAAGCAAATTTTTTTATATTATTAAAAAGATACTAATTAAGATTGACAATTTTTTTTTATTAGCTAGAATTTAAGTAAATAAACATGAACTAAAAAAGAGTTTATAGGAGGATAATCAAAATGAAGAGCATAAGTTCGAAAACAAAAGTATACAGTGTAATTGGACATCCAATTAGCCAAAGTTTTTCGCCAAAGATACATAATTATTTATTCGAAAAATACAATATTGATGCAGTTTATGTAAGTTATGATATTGATCCTGAATATTTAAAAGAAGGTATAGAAGGAATAAGACATCTTGGTATAATGGGAACGAATGTAACTATTCCTCACAAAATAGAAGTTATGAAGTATTTAGATTTTATAGACGAAAAGGCTAAATTATTTGGAGCTGTAAATACTATTAAAAACGTAGATGGGAAATTATATGGATATAACACAGACGGAACAGGTCTTACTAAATCTATAAAAGATGCTAGTCAAGAGAGCATTGAAGGAAAGAAAGTACTAATAATAGGTGCAGGAGGCGCCTGTAGAAGTATTGCAATACAGCTTGCAATTGAAAATGCTAAATCGATTGAGATTGTAAATAGAAGTATAGAAAAGGCACAATCGATAGCTGATACAATAAATGAACATTTTGAAACTGAGGCTATTGCGACATCTAAAAATATAACACAAGAAGATATAGATAATATTGATATACTTATAAATACTACTCCTATTGGGATGGGTACAGATGAATCTCCAATTGATATATCTTTAATCCCGCCTAAGCATCTTATAGTAGCAGATGCTGTTTATAAACCACATGAAACAGCACTTATTAAATGGGGTCTTAGATATGATTTAAAGATCGCTTATGGGATACAAATGCTTATAAACCAAGGCGTGCATTCATTTAATATATGGACAGGTATAAAACCTACATTAGAAGATACAAAAAATATACTAGAGACATTCTTAGAACAACAAAAAACTTTATAAGTATTTTATAAAGTAAAAAACAAAAGATTTTTATAAGTAGTTTTTAAAGTAAATTTACATATCGAAAACTTATTAAAAAACTAGGCTGTTTTATAAATATAATTATTAAAACAGCCTAGTTTTTATTTTGAAAATAATTTTATATTATATCTTATACATAAATATCAAGATAATCGTGTTTAGTAAGTGTATTTATAATATTTCTTCCTTCTTCAACACCTTCTATAATACGTCTAGCTCTTATACTGTCTCCTATAGAAATAATTTCTATATTTGTATCAGAATATTCTTCTTCTAGAGCTTTTAATACAGGGTTATTTGATTTCATTCCTAAGCATATAAATCCATAATCAAATTCTAACTCATCTAATGAGCCATCTGCATATTCAACTAAGAATGAATTATCTTTTACTTCTAATAATTTTGTATTAGTAAGTTGTTTTACATTATGTTTGTTTAATAAATCAAAAGTACCAACTTTTGATACTGGATCTATTCCATTTCCTATAACAGGAGCCATTTCAACTATAGAGCAGTCGGCATTTCTTGGTGCAAAGAATTCTGCTACATCAAGTCCAACAGCACCACCACCGATTATAACAACTTTTTTGCCAGTTAAATCTTGTGGATAATTTTCTATATTATTTATCATATCTAATATAGAGAAGACTTTTGAATCTTCTTTAGCCATTACTTCATGAAGCCCTTTGATTGGAGGTAATAATGGAGAAGAACCAGTTGCGTTTATTATTAAATTAGGTTTTAAGTTTTTGATAAATTCTACATTAGCTTCAGTATTTTTAAAAACATATAAATTATCTAATTTTTCTGCTCTATTTATTAAATATTTAGGGAAGTCATATAATCTTCTTTTATCTGGTATTTTTGAAATTTCAGTAGCTAGACCGCCTAAAACATCTTTTTTCTCGATTAAGAATGTAGCACATCCAACTTCTGCAGCTGTACAGGCAGCTTCAAGTCCTGCAGTACCACCACCTATAACTACTACATTACAATTTTTATTTACTTTTACTTTTTTATAAACCTCATCTTCATTTACAGAAGGGTTTACAGTACATCTTATAGGTCTATTTATTCCTATTCTATTTCCAGCACATCCTATATTACAAGATATACATTTTCTAAGTTCATCTTCTTTTCCAAGTTCAACTTTGTTTACCCATTCAGGATCAGCTATAAGTCCACGTCCCATACCTATTAAATCGGCATCTCCTCTTTCAAGTATATCTTCAGCAACTTGAGGATTTCTTATATTACCCATTGTTATACATGGTTTATTAAATTTATCTTTAACTGCTTTTGATAAATAAGCTCTCCAACCATCTTTTAAATAGTTAGCATCTATTTGATATTGTATTGAGCCGTTAAGAGCAGCAGATACGTCGTATATATCTACTTCATCATTTAAGTATTCTAAGTATTTTAGGCAGTCGTCTATTGTATTACCACCTTCCATAAATTCATCTGCACTTAAACGTAATAATATTGGGAAGTTAGGCCCAACATTTTTTCTAACTTCATCTATTACAAGTCTTGCAAAACGAGTTCTGTTTTCTATAGAACCACCAAATTCATCAGTTCTATCGTTATATAATGGTGATAAGAATTGACTTATTAAGTAAGAGTGACCAGCATGTATTTCAACTGCATCAAAACCAGCAGTTTGTGCTCTTTTAGCTGCTTCACCGTATTTTTTAGCTATTTCATATATTTCTTCTTTTTCAAGTGGTCTAGGAATTTCTCCGCCTGCTTTTGATGGTATATTTGAAGCAGAAACTGGTTGCATTCCTGTTCTTGAAGACATTGCAGAAGCTCCTGCATGATTTATTTGTATAGCTATTTTTGTTCCATATTTGTGAACTCTTTCGCAAAGTTTATATAATCTTGGTAGATAACTATCGTGATCTATGCGAAGTTGAGAAGTGCCGTTTGAACCTTGTGGAGAAAATACACTAGCATTTTCTACTATTATAAGTCCAGTACCGCCTTTTGCTCTTTGTTCATAATAATTAATGTGTAAAAAACTCATCTCTCCATTTTGTTCACCGTAGTTTGTACCCATTGGCATCATTACGATGCGGTTTTTTAAAGTCATATTTTTTACTGTTAAAGGTGAAAAGATATTTTTATATTTGTGTGCCATTTTAAAACCTCCATTAAATTTTATTGTATGTGTGATTATTATTTTTTTGATTGTTAATTTTTTATTTAAGATTATTCTAACAGTATTTATTTAAAATAACTAATAGACTTTATTTAAGAATTCATAGATAAAACTAATAGAAATATTGTTTTTTATGAAGTATTATTATAATTGATGATAAATTTAGTAAGTTTTTTTATTTTTTATATAATTTGAGCATGATTTATTGTGCTTATAGTCTAAAGTATATATATATATTCTAAGTTTATTGTCATTTCGATGT
>NZ_CABQXJ010000080.1:0-14106 GCF_902468165.1 uncultured Intestinibacter sp. | reverse complement strand
AAATTGGTTAAAATAGGAAAAGTTTTTACAAAATATGTTGAAATTTTCAAATAAATCTCAAAAATAGTATTAAAATATTAAAATTCGCACTAAATAACATAATAAAAGAACTGCATTAGCAGTCCTTTTATTAAACTAACAACAATAATGAGGTTTTGTAATAAGTTTATTATTAATATTGTATACCCATTACTTCTTTAACATGTTCTATAGGCATATTTTGGTTAGTCCAAAGTTTAAATGCAGCTGCACCTTGGAATAACATCATTGGGAAACCATTTAATGTTTTACAACCAACTTCCTTAGCCATTTTAAGAAGTGCTGTTTCAGCTGGTGCGTATACAACATCAGTAACTATTAAATCTTTTCTTAAAAATGATTTATCAGGTATATAAGTTTGTCCTTCAAGAGGTTTCATACCCATTCCTGTAGCATTTGTAAATATATAACTTGAAGCTATTTCTTCTTTTAATTTATCTAAATCTTCTAAGTCATATAAAGTAGCTTTACAATTTGTTTTTTCATTTATATCTTTAACTGTTTTTTGAGCTCTTTCATAAAAAGCATCTTTTCTATTAAATATAGATATTTCTTTTACTCCATCAAGAGCAGCTTGTACTTGTATAGCTGTTGCAGCTCCACCAGCACCTACTATAGTCATTTTTTTACCTATTATATCTATACCAGCATCTTTTAATCCACTCATATATCCTATACCATCTGTTATATGACCAGTTAATACACCGTTGTCATTAACTATAGTATTTACAGCACCACACATCTCAGCTGCATCTGATAATTTATCTAGGTATTTATGAACTACTGTTTTATTAGGCATTGATACGTTAGAACCTCTAACTTTCATAGCTCTAAATCCTTTTATGGTATCTTCTAAATCTTCTGTGCCTACTTCAAATGCAAGATATGCATAATCTAGTCCTAATTTTGCAAATGCTTCATTGTGCATTCTTGGTGATGATGAATGTCTTATTGGTGTAGCTATTAAGCCTATTAATTCAGTATGACCTGTTATTCTCTCTGCCATTTTAATATTCCTCCAATTTATTTATTTGTGTATGTATATGATTTTTATTTGTAGTTTTTATATAACATAGGAAATTTTTATTTTAATTATGTTTTTGTATTTTATATATGTTTAAAATTTGTGTACTATCTGATTATTATGTTTTTTATTTACTTTGATGCATTACATCAAGTATTAAAGCTAATTTGTCTACCGATATTTGACCTGGTGCTGAAGCAGCTTTTGCAGCTCCGAAAGTAAGTGCTGAACCGAAAGTTTCTCCAGATAATCTACTTACAAGACCAAGCGCACCCATAGACATTGTTATTATAGGTTGTTTTGCGTATTTAGTGTGCATCTCTTCTGTAGCAGCTAATAATGTTACTACGTCTTCTGAAGTATTAGGCATAACTGCTATTTTAGGTAAGTCAGCACCTAAGTCCTGCATTTTACAAAGTCTGTTTATTATTTCGTCTTTTGCTGGAGTTTTATAAAAATCGTGATTTGACATTACGACTTTTACATTGTTTTTGTGAGCTGTTTCGACTATATCTTTTACTATTTCATCTCCTGTAAATAATTCTACATCTATTAAGTCGACTAATTTAGTTTGTGCTATTGTTTTATTAAGCTCTGAATAATATTCAGTACTTACTTCTAGCTCTCCACCTTCTTTTTTGCTTCTGAAGGTGAATAATATAACAACGTCTTTAACTTCATCTCTAAGAGCTTTAACTATTTCTTTGACTTTTTCTATATCTTCTACATCTTTATAGTGATCAACTCTCCATTCGATTAAGTCGAATTTCACATTTTTTAAGAGTTTAGCTTCTTCTAATATCTCTTTATTAGTTTTTCCTACTAAAGGTACACATATTTTTGGAATACCTTCACCTAGTTTTATATTTCTTACTTCAACAGTATTTAACATCTTATTTCTCCCTTATATATATTAATATTTGGTTTGTTAATTTTTTGTCGTTTATTATAATTTAATTATATTACCTAATCTCTCATAATTCTAATACTATTTTTTATTATTTTTGATAGGTTTTAGCTATCAATTATGATATACTAATTTAAAAATAATGCAAGGGGTATTAAAAATGAATTTAAATCAGCTTTATTATTTTAAAACAGTAGCTCAATTACAACATTTTAGAAAGGCTGCTGAAAAATTAAACATATCTCAACCTAGCCTTAGTCTTTCTATTTCAAACTTAGAAAAAGAATTGGGGACTTATTTATTTGAAAGACAAGGTAGAAATGTTAGTTTGACAAAATACGGTGAAATTTATTTGGAATATGTAAAAGAAGCTTTATCAATACTTGAAATTGGAGAAAAGAAATTAAGAAAAATAACTAGTGATACGCAAGGCCACATAGATATTGCTTATATATCACCTCTAGCTTCTTATTTTATTCCGAAAAAGGTGAGGGCATTTTTAGAAAGCGACGACAATAAAGATATAAAATTTACATTTAGACAGGGGATTACATCTCAGTTAATAGATGGTCTAAAAAGTTCCAAATACGATATTGTATTTTGTTCATATATAGAAGATGAACCCGAAATAGTGTTTGATTTGCTATTTAAAGATGAGCTTTTATTAATAGTGCCACAAGACCATCCACTATCAGTATTAGATGTTATAGATTTAAAAGATATATCTAAATATCCAATAGTATCATATGAAAAAAGTACAGCTTTAGGGAAGGTGACTATGGATATATTTAAAAAGGCCGATATTACACCTAATATTATATGTGAAAGCGAAGACGAAAACGGAATCTATGGTCTTGTATCAGAAGGATTTGGTATTGCACTTGTTGCAGATATAATAAATCCTGATAATTTTAAAGTAAAACAAATAAAAATAAAAAATACTGATTGTAATAGAAGTATATATATGGCATATAAGAAAAATACATACCAAGCGCCTGCTGTAAGAAAGTTTATAAAATATATAAATAGCACATCTAAAGATATCTTTATATATGATAACAATTAGACTTTTAAGTTTAGTATTATTAGAATATATATTAAAGCAATGGACGAAGTCGGTGGCGATATAAAATTTTATTATACAAAAAAGTAAGCAAGTACTATAATTCCTTGCTTACTTTTTTTATATAGATTCTAAAAACTCTATAACCTCAGATATAATCCAGTCTGGAGTAGAAGCTCCTGCTGTTATACCTATAGATTTGTAGTTTTTAAGTTCTTCTTTATTTAGTTCGTCTTTTGTCTCTATTGCAAATGTATTTGTTAAGTCTTTGCATATATTGACTAACTTTTGTGTGTTAGAGCTGTGTTTTCCACCTATTACTATCATACAATCAACTTCTTTTGCTAGATTTTTAGCAGAAAGCTGTCTTTCTTTAGTTGCAGAACAAATTGTATTTTTCATAGTAGCGTCATTTAATACTTCGTTTAATTTAGATATTATTTCTTCGTATTTATCTATATCTACTGTAGTTTGACTTACTACACAGTATTTTGCATATTTATCGAACTCGATATTATCTATTTCATCTATGCTTTTTATTACTATAGCATTATTTCCACACCATCCATTTATTCCTATAACTTCAGGATGAGTTTTATTTCCTATTATTATGATTTTATATCCTTTTTTAGAAAAATCATTTACTATTTTGTGAATCTTTTTTACAAAAGGACATGTTGTATCTACTATCTTTACACTTTTTGTTTCAGCGTCGTTGTATATATTTTCTCCAACACCATGAGATCTTATTATTACCCTCTCATTTGATGGTATATTTTCTATTTCTTCTACTACTTTAAGACCTTTTTCTTCATATTTATTTACAGCTTGTTTATTGTGTATTAAAGGTCCTAGTGAATACACTTGCGTGCTTTTATCATCTAGCTCATCACTTGCCATTTGCATAGCTCTTTTTACTCCGAAACAAAAACCTGCATTTTTAGCTATTTTAACTTCCATAAAATCCTCCTATATAAAAAGCCTTCATCATTTAAAATGAAGACTTTTTTAATTATAATTAACTTAAGCAACGGAATCTCCGATTCGTTGGCGCTATGAGCAAAGCGAATTTTTGTTTATTTTATTTCGCCTTTTTCAAGCTTATAGTAATTTTCTTTTATAACATCCATAACTTCGCCAGCTATACGAGTGTGATCTTCACTAGTAAGCTTTTGTTTATAGTATTGTTCTAGTGATATAGGCTCTCCAAAATATACTTTTGCTGGTTTGAAAAGCTTATAACTAGAATATATAGTACATGGTACTATCTCTGCCTTTGCTTTTGTTGCAAAAAGTGAAAGACCTGCTTTTGCATCATTAAAGTCATCAGTTTTGCTTCTAGTTCCTTCTGGGAACATAACAAGAGCGTAGTTATTTTTTATGTATTTAAGAATTCTTTTAATAGTTCCTAGTCCTGGATTAGTTCTATTAATTGGTATAATTTCTACTTTATTTAATATTGATGCTAATATTTTATTCTTAAATAATTCCTCTTTTGCTACTGCAGTCATTTTTCTTCTTTTATTTACAGCGCTCGCTATAAATATAGGGTCTAAATTAGATTTATGGTTTGCTGCTATAATTAAATTTCCCTCTTTAGGAATATTGTCTATACCTATTACTTCAAATTTGAAGAAAGTCTTTGTAAACATACCAAAGAACTTTAACATGAAATTATAAAAAGTCAAATTTATCTCCCCTTTAAACTATTTAATTTTTTGTAAAACAAGTTCTACAACTTGATTTATATCTTTACCTGTTGTGTCTATTTCTATAGCGCCTTCTGCTTTAACAAGTGGGGCAAATTCTCTGTTTGAATCGATTTCGTCTCTTCTTATTATATCGTTTATTATATCTTCTAAAGTTCCGTCATATCCTTTTTCTTTTAACTCGATATAACGTCTTTTGCCTCTTTCTTCTGGAGTTGCTACTAAGAAGAATTTATAATCTGCATTTGGGAATACATAAGAACCGATATCTCTACCGTCTAGTATTACTGCATTGTTTTTCCCGATTTCTCTTTGTAAATCTACCATTAAGTATCTAACTTCTTTTATTTTTGCAACATCTGATACGTTTTTGCTCACTTCTAAAGTTCTTATTTCATCGTTTACTATTTTTGAATCTAGATATATATTGTTATCTCTAAAATCTATTGATGTTTTTTTAGCCATTTCGATTACTGCATTTTCATCTTTAACATCTAAGTTATTTTGAAGGCATTTTAAAGTTACAGCTCTATACATTGCTCCTGTGTCTATGTAATTTATGTTTAATCTTTTAGCTATTATTTTAGCTATTGTACTTTTACCTGCTCCTGCAGGTCCATCTACTGCTATTATTATATTTTCCATTGTGTTTCTCCTATTTTTAAATAAATATTAGTTTAAACTAAGTCCTGCTAAATATCCTGTTGAAAATGCTATTTGAAGATTGTATCCTCCTGTTTCAGCATCTAAATCAAGTAATTCACCAGTTATAAATAAGTTTTCTATTTTTTTAGATTCTAAAGTAGATGCATCTACTTCTTTTGTGCTTACACCGCCACATGTCACCATTGCACCTTTAAATCCTAGTGATGATGTTATTGTAAGCTTCATATTTTTAATATATTCTACTATAGAGTTTTCATCTTCTTTTGTAAGTGAGTTTCCTTTGACATCGCTTAAATTTAAGATGTTTAGAAGCTCTTTTACAAATCCATCAGGAAGAATTGTCTTTAAGTTAGTAGATATATTTTTATTTGGGTTATTTCTAATTAAGCTTACTATTTCTTCTTTTGATGTATCTTGCATAAAGTCGATAAATATCTCAACATGTTCTCCAGCTAGTACTTTGTTTATATATGAATCTATTATAAGTACTACTGGACCACTTATGCCGAAGTGAGTAAATATCATATCGCCACATTTGCTTATTTTTTTCTTTTTAAGCTTTGTAGAGATTTTTACGTTTCTCATAGATATACCTTGAAGATTTTTAACCCAAGTTTCTGATGTTTTTAGCGGGCATAAAGCTGGCAGTGTTTTAGTTATAGTATGTCCATGTTTTTCTAAAACTTGATACATACTTCCATCAGAACCTGTATGTGCGTAACTTTTTCCACCAGTAGATAAGATTACTTTGTCGGCATATAACACTTCGCTTTTTTCATTTTCTTCAGAAGTTACTACAACACCTTTTATTTTTTCATCTTCTACTATTAAATCTGTTACTTTTGTATTGTATATTATGTTTACGTTTTTGTCTCTTAAGTCATTTTCTAATGAATTTATTAGATCTAATGCCTTGTCGTTTTTAGTATATACTTTTGAATCATTTTCTTCTTCGATTTTATATTCTACACCTATACTGCTTAAATAATCTAATAAATCGTAATTACTAAATGAATAAAAGCTACTGTATAAGAATTTATTGTTATTTACGACTTTATCGAAAAAGTCTTCTATATATCTGTTGTTTGTTATATTACATCTTCCACCACCAGTAAGTTTAAGCTTCTTTCCTAAAAATTCGTTTCTTTCGATTAAAGTTACACTGTGGTTTTGTTTTGCAGCACTTATAGCTGCCATTATTCCAGAAGGTCCGCCTCCTACAACTATTACTTTAGCCATTATATCCTACTCCAATGCACTGTTTTCTAATTTTGTATCATTTATAATATGTGTAGTATCGTTCATTTTCATAACTACAGGACCATAATCTCTAAGTTCGATTATGTTTAGAGCAGTATTTGCTTGATTTATTCTGTATATGTTTTTAACATCTGAATCTAAGAATGATAAAAGCATAATTCTTGCACATAGAGAGTGAGTTACTAAAACTATGTGTTTTCCATCGTATTTTTCATTTATTTCTTTTATAAAAGCATCTGTTCTTTCTTTTATTTGAGAAAGTGTTTCTCCTTGAGGAATTTTTGCTAGATGTGGTTCATTTCTCCACATTTTATATAACTCAGGATCTTCTTCAATTATATCTTTTATAATTCTTCCTTCCCAAGTCCCAAAATTCATTTCTCTTAAAGCTTCAGTTTTTTCAACTTCTATACTTAATTTGTTTCCGATAATTTCGGCAGTTTGATAAGCTCTTCCTAAATCACTACTGTAGATATAATCTATTGGATATTTAGTCATACTATCTGCTAAAAGTTCAGCTTGTTCTATACCTTTTGGTGTTAAATCTGAATTTCCATGTCCTTGTGTTTTGCCAAGTAAGTTCCATTCAGTCTGTCCATGTCTAACTATATATATTGTGTTTGTCAATTATTTCCACTCCTTTGTTATTTCTTCTCAAATTTTAATTATATCATAAATAAAAATAATTTCATATGGATTATAAAGCACAAAAAAACTATCTCAAAATATAAGAGATAGTTTTCTATATTATTCAAATAAATCTATATATTTAAAAGTATTAAAATAGAGATTTATTTATATTAAAGCCATTTATCATTAGGTATTTGTCTCTTTCTAAGTCTTTTATATACCGATTTTCTTATTAGAGTATATATTACTGAGCTAAGTGGTATAAATAATATCATACCTACAACTCCCATAAGGCTTGAGCCTAGTGTTATTACAAATATAACCCATATAGGTGGTAGACCTATTGATTTGCCGACAACTCTAGGATATATTAAGTTTCCTTCTATTTGTTGTAATACTGCAAATAAGATTGCAAATACGATTACTTTTATAGGATTTACCATAACAATAAGTATTGAGGCTATAATAAATGCTATACAAAGACCGAAAATAGGTATTAAAGCCATTATTGTAATCATAACACTTATTAAAAGTGCATATGGAATTTTTAGTATTACCATAGTTACAAAGAACATACTTCCAAGTATAAGACATTCAATACATTGATATGTAAAGAAGTTTGTAAATGTTTTATGTGTTAATTTGCCCACTTCAACCATTTTATCTACTATTTTTTCAGGTAAAAATGCATATAGTAATTTTTTTAATTGAACGCTTAATTTTTCTTTTGAAATAAGTATGTAAGCTGCAAATATAAAGCTTATTATTGTACTTATAATTGTTGAAACTACGCCTGTAACTACTCCAAATGTAGAAGTAAATAAACTACTAAAAGAGTCTTTGAAGAAGCTTAACACTTTGTTGCTAATGCTTTGCCAGTCTATTTCAACACTTGCAAGATAATCTTGAACCCAGTCCCAGTTTATATTTGTATCTTGTAGCAGTTTGCGTAAGCTTTCTACTGACTCTGGAACAGTATTTACTATATTTGTAATAGTATCTATTAGTTTTGGCCCAATTAAAAATACTAAAACTAATATTACTAATATAAATATTAAAAATGTAAGCAACAGGCTAAGCGGTCTTTTTAGCCTTGGAAATTTTCTTTCTAAAAAGTTCATAGGTATGCTCAGAATAAATGCAATTGCAGCACCTACTAAAAATGGTTCTACTATAGAAAGTATATTTGTAAAAATGCCAAATATATCTCCAATTCGATATAAAATAAAAACGAGGAATATTAAAAATATAATTCCTTCAAATATTTTTCTTATTTGTTTTTCGTGCACAATAGTACCTCCCAATATGTGAAAATTTATTAAACAAATATCTGTATCTATAATCATATACCAGGTTTATGAAATATATACTAAGTTTATGAATTATATGTTACATATTTATTTCGAGTCCAAAATCTACTTCTTCTACATCTAGCAGTTTTATCATCTAATTTAAATCTTAAGTTATAATATAATAAAAAACAATAAGTTTGTACATATTTATAGTCAATTTATGATAAAATAAAAAATAAAGACAATACTAAGGAGAATGACAAAATGGAAGAGATGAGTATTTTAATAACAAATGAAGCAAAAAGAGAGTTAGATAAGCTTCTAGAAAATAGTGATAAAACTTGTATAAGAATTCTTACAAGACATATAACTATGACAACTGAAGCTAAAATAGACTTAGAACTAGATGAACCAAATGCAAATGACAATTGTTATGATGTAGATGGATATAAAATAATAATAAACAAAGTATTAGATTCTCAAATGAACTACATAACTATATCATATGGAGGATTATTAAGCAGAAACGCATTTTGCGTAGAAGCTGATTTTAATTTCTATTATTAAAATATCTTAATAAGGTGATAATATTGATAAAATTAGATACTCTTGAATTAGTACAAAAAAATATAAATCAAAATAAAATGACAGTAGTTTACTTCACAGGCAACTCATGTGGTGCTTGTGAGGTTATAAAAGAAAAAATTGAAAAGTTTTTAGAAAATTATCCTAATATAAAAGCATATGAAATAAATGGCGAAGAAAATACAAAAATAGCTTATAAATATAGTGTTTTTTCTATGCCCGTGTTTCTTTTATTTATAGAAGGAAAGGAAAGTATTAGGACTGGAAAGCATGTTGATTTATTGAGTTTAGAAAGAAGTATTGATAGATATTATAATATGATTTATTAAAAAAGAGATACTATTAAGCATCTCTTTTTTAAACTATATATAATTTATATAAATAGTCATTATCTGTATATGTTTTATAATATTTTAATTGTTTAATTTTTATTTTGATAAAATTTCAGTTATAAATACACTATCATAATTATATATATATCCCGTGTACGCATCTACAAAATAATATGATGTACAAGTCATGCCACCATCTTCTGATTTTGGAGATATCGGAAGTACATATCCCGTTTTTTTGTCTCCATTTTCAAACTCTTCCACAGTTAAATCTACTTTTTCTAATCCTTGAGATAGAATATAATTACCATTATAACCATATGTATTTTTTAAGTACTCACACGTTTTATAAAAAGCTTCTTCAAAAGTATAATTTACTTTATTATATTGATTATCAGAAGCTTGAGATGGTACTTTTTCATCGATTTTCTTATCAATTAAATAATTATAATTATCCTTATTGTCTAAAAATTCTTTCTTAAAATTTTCATTAGTAACATTTATAACGTTTTCGCCATAATCAAGTTGAATATTATCAATCCAATCGTTACCTTCGTAGTAATATTGAAGTAAGTTACTTTCAATCAAAGCTTTTTCAATTACCCCATCACAAGTCGAATCTCTAAAACAACTTATTAAATTTTCACCATTTAATTTAGCGGTTAATTTATCGTTCTTATCTTCTGAAATTTTAATATTTTCTCCTTGATATTGTAAAATATCTACTAAAACATTAGCTAAATATTGTACTTTTTGTTCTATCAGCATACCATTTTTATAATCTATATATTTTACAATTCTTGATAAGCCATTTTCTTCACTATAATCACCATAAATTCCAATAAAATTTGTTGGTTCATCTTCATTGCCGTTGATTCTAGGATAGTTTATTCCAATCGATCCAATACAAGTTAAATTTGGTCTTTCATTTCCTTCATATATATCTTTTATTGTAAATTTTACGTAATCAGTTTTTATAGATTTATTTAAAGCTATTTCTTGTTCTTCTACTTTGTTATCTTCTAAATTTATCTCTTGTTTTTCTCCATTAGAAAATTCAACTTCCAAAGTCTTTACTCTGTTGTTTTTAAGATAACTTTCGTTATTATCTCCATTCCATCCTAATCCATTTACTATATAGAATTTATCTAATTGCACTTCTTTATCAAAATTTATTTGAATCCACTCGCCTATTCCTTTTCCATACTTATCATTTAAAACCCAACTACTGTTACTATCATCATCTAAAACATTTAAAGGTGAATAATTATTATATTGATCAGATGACTTAGCATCATACACAACATAGTCGCAATCTGTTGCAAGTGTATTTGTAGAATTTTGTACTTGTTTTAAATTTTCCTCTAGACTTGACGTTGTAACACTTGATTGTATATTTGATTTTTTTAAACAACCTACCATGGATAGACTAATTGTAAAAATAGCTAAAATTGATATGTATTTTTTTAGTTTCATATTTTCTCTTCCCCTTATAAAGACTTATTATACTTATATTTTAAAATATAACATAGTTAGTTTCAATATAATACGTTTTTTTAATATAAAAATAAAAGACTACCACAAATCTTACTTTGTGATAGCCTCTTTGCATTTATATATTATATTATTTAACTACTATATCTATATTATCTCCGTCTCCATCTACAACTATAGTATCGCCATTTTTAATTTGACCTGCTATTAATTTTCTAGCTATTATAGTTTCAAGAGTGTTTCCTATATATCTCTTAAGTGGTCTTGCACCATATACAGGGTCATAACCTTCTTTAACCATAATATCTTTTGCAGCAGTTGTAACTTCTATATTGATATCTTTTTCTTTAAGTCTGTTTGCAAGGCTCTTCATAAATATATCGATGATTTTGTAGATTTCTTCTTTATCAAGAGATTTAAACATTATGATGTCGTCTACTCTGTTTAAGAATTCTGGTTTAAATCTTCTCTTCATTTCGTCCATTACAACTTTTTTAGTTTCTTCAGTTATTTTACCTTGATCTTGTAATAAGTAGCTACTACCTATATTAGATGTCATAATTATTATAGTGTTTTTAAAGTCTACTGTTTTACCTTTGTTGTCTGTAAGTCTACCATCATCTAGTATTTGTAAGAACATATTAAATACATCTTCGTGAGCTTTTTCTATTTCGTCGAATAATACTACTGAATAAGGGGCACGTCTTACTGCTTCTGTCAATTGTCCACCTTCTTCATATCCTACATATCCTGGAGGTGGTCCTACAAGTCTAGATACTGAGTGTTTTTCCATGTATTCAGACATATCTATTCTTATTATGTTTTCTTCGCTGTCAAATAATGAACGAGCTAAAGTTTTTGCAAGTTCTGTTTTACCTACACCAGTTGGTCCAAGGAATATAAATGAACCTATTGGTTTGTTTTCGTCTTTAAGTCCAGCTCTTGCACGAATTACGGCATTTGCTACTGCTGTAACAGCTTCATTTTGACCTATAACTCTTTCGTGAAGTTCATCTTCGAGTTTAAGAAGTTTTTCTCTTTCGCCTTCAACTAGTTTAGTTACAGGTATACCTGTCCATTTAGATACTATTTCAGAAATTTCATTTTCTGTAACTTCTTCTTTAAGTAGTGCTGTATCGTATCCACTGCTTATTTTTTCTTCGTATTCTTTAATTTGACTTTCTAGTTTTGGAATTTCTCCGTATTGTATTTCAGCTACTTTGTTAAAGTCGTATTCTCTTTCGTATTTTTCAACTTGTCCTTTTAATTCATCAAGTTTTGCTTTTAAGTTTCTAACTTGTAGTATTTGATTTTTTTCTTTTTCGTATTTAGCAGTCATTTCGTCGTCTTTAGATTTTAATTCTGCTAATTCTTTTTCAAGTACTTCAAGACGTTTTTTACTTTTTTCATCTTCTTCAGCAAGTAAAGCTTCTTTTTCTGTTTCTAAAGTAAATAATTTTCTTCTTACTATATCAAGCTCTGTTGGTAGAGAGTCTATTTCACTACGTATCATAGCGCCAGCTTCATCTATTAAGTCTATTGCTTTATCTGGTAGAAATCTATCAGTTATATATCTATCAGATAATTTAGCGGCAGCTACTATAGCACTATCGTGTATTCTTATTCCGTGATGTATTTCAAAGCGTTCTTTTAAACCTCTAAGTATTGATATAGTATCTTCTACAGTTGGTTCAGAAGCTATTACTGGTTGGAAACGTCTTTCTAAGGCTTTATCTTTTTCTATATATTTTCTATATTCATCAAATGTTGTAGCACCTATACAGTTTAATTCACCACGAGCAAGCATAGGTTTGATTAAGTTACCAGCATCCATAGAGCCTTCTGTTTTACCAGCACCTACTATTGTGTGGATTTCGTCTATAAATAAAATTATTTTACCGTCAGCATTTTGAACTTCTTTTAATACTGCTTTTAGACGTTCTTCGAATTCACCTCTATATTTAGCACCAGCGATTAATGCACCCATATCAAGTGAGAAGATTATTTTATCTTTTAATCCTTCTGGAACATCTCCTCTAACTATTCTTTCTGCCAAACCTTCAACTATAGCAGTTTTACCAACACCAGGTTCACCAATTAAAACTGGATTGTTTTTAGTTCTTCTTGATAATATTCTTATGATTCTTCTTATTTCTTCGTCCCTACCTATAACAGGGTCTAGTTTATGTTTTTTAGCTAAATCTACTAAGTTTGTACCGAATTTAGCTAGTGCATCATAAGTTCCTTCTGGATCGTTAGAATCTACTCTTTGGCTACCCCTTACACTTGATAAAACTTGTAAGAAGTCGTTTTTATTAATTCCGTACATTTTAAGTATTTTTCCTACAACAGATTTAGATTCAGTTTCCATCATAGCAAGCATTACGTGTTCAACGCTTATATATGAGTCTTTGAAATCTTTAGATATTTCTTCGGCCTTAATTAGTACTTCTTCAATTCTTCTAGAAGCAGTAACGCCTTGTGATGATATACCTTCTCCGTATATTTGAGGTATTTTACCTAATTCTTCGTCTATAGTGCTTTTTAATGCTGCTACAGATACATTCATTTTTTCAAAAATATTTGGAATTAAACCATCTTCTTGGTTTACTAAAGCAGAAAATAGATGAATAACATCTACTTGTTGATTGTGATGTTTAACTGCCTCATTGTAGGCGTCGTTTAAACTTTTTTGAACTCTTACGGTCATTTTTTCTATATCCATATTAATCCCTCCATCTATATATTATGTCCTAAATAAAGAGAAATAGATATAGCTTTACCTAAAATTTGATAAGCTATTTTGATTTTGCAATTACCCTAAAAAATAAAGGAATATATATTCCTGTGCATAAAAAATAAAATAATAATAAAAGTCTATTTTGAAATTCTTAGACCATATCTATAAAAATAAGATTTTTAATCTTTAAATACTATTATAGAACTTTTTTTGCAAAAATCTAGGGGTTTTTGTTTACAATTTTGTTACTTTTATGAAAGTAAGATTTAAGATAGATTTTATAAGAAGCTGTCTTAAGTTTACGATTTTTATTAAATAAAAAAATATTCTAAAAAATAAGTATTAGAATATTTTCATTTTGAATA
>NZ_CABQXJ010000079.1:0-14158 GCF_902468165.1 uncultured Intestinibacter sp. | reverse complement strand
GTTTTTTTTATTTTATATAAAATTAAAATTTTTTAATTTATAAAAATAAAAAGACTACATTATATGCGTGAAATTGCTATTATATATAATATATTACAAAAAATATCAGAATAAATAGGAACTATATTATCAATAAGTAAATATTGACATGTATTAATAAATATTTTATAATTATCACATTGAACAAGGGCGTTCATTATAGGGTATGAATATTTATTTAATACCCTATAATGAGCGCCCTTTTTTGGGTGTATTAACAAAATTTAGGGGTAAATAGGAGGAATTTGATGGATTATAAAACTAGTGAAGTTTTAGGATTTATAGAGGAGAATGACATAAAATTTATACGCTTAGCATTTTGTGATATTTTTGGGAATCAAAAAAATATAACTATAATGCCTACTGAATTAAAAAGAGCATTTGAAGAAGGCGTTTCTTTTGATGCATCGGCAGTAACTGGTTTTATGAATGTAGAAGAGTCAGATTTATTGTTAATACCAGAGGCGAGCACAATGTATCTACTACCGTGGAGAATGCAACATGGCAGAGTAGTTAGATTCTTTTGCAATATAAAACATCCAGATGGAAGAAATTTCGAGGGAGATTGTAGAAATATATTAAAACAAGTTATAAAAGAGAGTAGAGATAAAGGGTTTGTCTGCAAAATAGGTTGCGAAAGTGAATTTTATTTATTTGAACAAGATGAATTTGGAAATCCAACTATGATTCCTTATGATAGAGGAACTTATTGCGATATATATCCAAACGATAGATGTGAAAATATAAGACGAGATATTTGTCTTTCGCTTGAAGAAATGGGAATAAAAACTACAAGTTCACACCATGAGCAGGGACCTGGACAAAATGAAATCGATTATGAATATTCAGATGCACTTACTGCAGCAGATAATTTAATCAGCTTTAGGTCGCTTGTAAAAACTAAGGCTTGTGAAAATGGGCTCTTTGCATCATTTATGCCGAAACCTTTAAATATAGAGTGTGGAAGTGGACTACATATAAATATTTCTTTATATAAAGATGGTGTAAATCTTTTTAAAGATAAAAGTTCTGATAATTATAAATATACTAAAAAGTTTTTAGCAGGGATATTAAACCGCATAGAGGAAATTACTTTGTTCTTAAATTCATCTACAAATTCATATGCTAGATTAGGAAAAGACAAAGCTCCAAAATATATAACATGGTCAAAAGAAAATAGATCACAACTTATAAGAATACCAGCATCAAAAGGAGATAGATGCAGGATGGAACTTAGATCACCAGATTCTAGTTGTAATCCATATATAGTATTTGCACTGCTTATTAAAGCTGGGATAGAAGGTATAGAAAATAATTTAGAACTTTGTGAACCTAAGAATATCAATTTATTTGACATAGATGAAAATAAAGTAAACGATTTAAAAAAACTACCACAAGATTTAAATGAAGCGATAAATCTAGCAAAAGATAGTGAGTTTATAAAAACAGTATTACCACAAAAGACTATTGAAAATTATATAAATGACAAGAAAAAAGAGTGGGATATATATAGTTCAATAACTGATAAATTTAAAGCTGAAAAAGAATTATATTTTGAAGTGCTTTAAATTATAAAAAGGGGGGACCTATATGAGTTGTGCGCTGATAGTGTCAACGTCGGAAAAAGGAAAGAGCTTTTTTAGTGATTTAATAAAGACAGTTGGAATTTCCAATACGGTCACTGTTGGCAGTGGTAGTGAAGCGAGGCGTATATTAAATAGAACTGAATTTGATTTAGTTGTAATAAATGCTCCATTATCAGACGAATTTGGACATGAACTTGCAATTGCAATAAGTAAAAATTATAATACAGGAGTTTTATTAGTAGTAAAAAATGATATAGCTGATGCAGTTTCAGCTAAGGTAGAAGACTACGGTGTATTTGTTATAGAAAAACCGTTAAATAGACAATTTGTGTATAAAAGTATTAAGTATATATATATTTCAAGAAAGAAATTTTTAGGTCTTCAAAGTGAAAATGAAAGACTTAAAGTAAAAATTAGTGAAATTAGACTTATAGATAGAGCAAAATGTATTTTAATACAGTACTTAAATATGAGTGAGCCCCAAGCGCATAGATATATAGAAAAGCAAGCTATGGATTTAAGAGTAACTAAAAAAGAAATTGCAGAAAATATTTTAAAGACTTATGAAATGTAAGTAATTTATTAAAAATTTTTATTCGTGTAGGAGGTATTAGTATGTCAAAGTATGTATTTGTAACAGGTGGTGTAGTATCAGGCTTAGGAAAGGGTATAACAGCAGCATCTTTAGGAAGATTATTAAAAGCGAGAGGATTTAAAGTGGCAGCACAAAAGCTTGATCCTTATATAAATGTAGACCCGGGGACAATGAGTCCATATCAACACGGGGAAGTATATGTAACAGAAGATGGAGCAGAAACTGACTTAGACTTAGGTCATTATGAAAGATTTATAGATGAGGATTTAAATAAATACTCAAATTTAACAACAGGAAAAGTATATTGGAATGTGTTAAATAAAGAGAGAAAAGGGGAATATCTAGGTGAAACTGTCCAAGTTATACCTCATGTTACTAATGAAATAAAGAGCTTTATATACAATGTAGGTGAAAAAAGTGATGCAGATGTAGTTATAACTGAAATAGGTGGTACGACAGGTGATATAGAGAGTCAGCCGTTTTTAGAAGCTATAAGACAGGTGTCATTAGAAGTAGGAAGACATAATTGTCTATTTATTCACGTTACATTAGTACCATACATAAAAAGTTCAGGAGAACATAAATCAAAGCCAACACAACACTCAGTTAAACAATTACAAGGTTTAGGAATTATGCCAAATATTATAGTAACTCGTTCAGAAGCTCCTTTAGATGAAGTTATTAAAAAGAAAATATCACTATTTTGTAATGTAAAACAAGACTGTGTAATAGAAAATAAAACAATAGATGTACTATATGAAGTGCCGATGATGTTAGAAGAACAAAATTTATGCGATATAGTTTGTAGAGAACTTGATTTAAAATACGATAAATGTGATTTATCAGATTGGACTAATATGTTGAGTAGAGTTAAAAATAGAGATAAAACTGTAAAAATCGCTTTAGTCGGAAAATACACTAAACTACATGATGCATATTTATCAGTAGTTGAGGCTTTATCTCATGCAGGTTATGAAAATGGTGCGGCAATAGACATAAAATGGGTAGATGCAGAAGGTGTAAATAAAGATACAGTAAATTCATTATTAGGAGATTGTCAAGGCGTATTAGTACCAGGTGGATTTGGCGATAGAGGAATAGAGGGTATGATTTGTGCTGCAAATTATGCAAGAGTAAACAATATACCTTACTTAGGAATATGTTTGGGAATGCAAATAGCAGTAATCGAATATGCTAGATATGTTTTAAATATGAAAGATGCAAACTCTACAGAATTTAATTTAGAAACAAAATATCCAGTAATAGCACTTATGCCGGACCAATTTGGAAATATAATGGGTGGAACAATGAGACTTGGAGCATATCCTTGCAAAGTAAAAGAAGGCACTATGCTTTATAAATGCTATGAAGATTTAAATATTTCAGAAAGACATCGCCATAGATATGAATTTAACAACGATTTTAGAAAGCAAATGATAGAAAATGGGCTTACTATAGCGGGAACATCACCAGACGAAAAGCTAGTTGAAGCTGTTGAAGTAAGTAATAATAAGTTTTATGTTGGAGTTCAATATCATCCAGAATTTAAAAGTAGACCAAATAGAGCAAATCCAATATTTAAAGGTTTTGTAAAAGCATCAGTTGATATGCTGTAAAACGTGGTATAATAAAATATATTTGATGTATAATCATAATAATTATTTTTGTATATTTGTAAATAAAAATTCAAAATGGGGTGAAGATATGGACAGTAAAAAATTTGTAATGTCGTATAGTGGTGGAAAAGACTGTATGCTTGCAATGCATAGAAAGATAAAACAAGGATGGACACCAGTAGCATTAATAACTACAGTAAAAAAAGATTCCGTAGATTCTTGGACACACTCAATAAATAAGAGGTTATTAGATAAAGCCAGTGAAAACTTAAATATACCGATAATATATGTTGAATGTGCAATTGATGATTATGAAGAAAAATTTGAAGAAAAACTAATAGAAGCTAAAAAAATGGGTGCAACTACTGTAATTTATGGAGATATAGATATAGAGCTTCATAGACAGTGGGATATAGATAGAGCGACTAATGCAGGTCTTGATTATGAGCTACCTCTATGGCAAGCAGATAGAGAAGAAGTTGTACATGAATTTATAGATAATGGATTTAAAGCAGTAATCAAAAAAGTAAATCTAGAAAATATGAATGGAGACTTTTTAGGAAAAGTGCTTGATAGAGAGCTTATAAAAGAAATCAAAAAAACAGGATCTGATGCATGTGGAGAAAATGGAGAGTACCATACATTTGTCATAGATGGACCGCTTTTCAATAGCCCTATTGAATTAGATATAACAGGTAAGACTTTTTCTAATGGATATGGTATTTTAGATATAAACTAAAATTTATGTATAGAATAAAAATGTGCTATTTAATTTAAATAGCACATTTTTATTTGCTTTCTACCCAAATCGGAGCACTTATAGTTTTTTTGTTGTTTTCTTGAACTATTATTAAATAGTAATATGAGGATTTACAAAATTCCTTTAATGTAAATTCAGATTTTGTTAAATACGAATTACATTTTATATTTTTCAAAACTTTATTGTTATTGCTTATAATATAAATATTTTTGATTTTATTTTGGTAAGTTGAATCTATGGCACTTATATTAAAATTTAATTTAGATGGGTTTTTTATAATTGAGCCCATATTAGAACTATTTATAGTAAATTCTAAATTTAAATTTTGGTTATTTGATACATAAGTTCTTCTATTTTTTAAGCTATTTAAAATACTATCTTTATTTAAATCAGTTGCTAGAGTTTTTGTAAAAAACTTAGTACTTATAGGTGATATATGCCACCCATTGTCTAAAGCTTCGTTATATATATCTAGATAAAACGGAGATGTTGAGTTTAAGTCATGGTTACTTATATCTATAGATGTAAATATCACATCTCCATAATTTGAAAACTTCATGTAATTAAAGCAGTCTAAGTCGTTTGACTTAGGAGTAAATGAACATATTAAATCATCTATATAAAATAACTTTTTATATAAGTTTTCAAGCTTTAATTTTGATATTTCATTATAGTTATCTTTTATATTATCATTAAATACAATAAAATCATTAGTATCACGAGGTATATTGATTTTATATGCGTTTAGAGATAAAGAAGCATTTTTTTTGTATTTTTGAATCGAATTAGTATTTTCGCCTATGGTATTTTTATTACTATAAATTGTGTTACATAAAATATTATAATCGCAGTTTATGTAGATATTAGGGGTATTTTGAATATCTATAAAATTCCCAGTAAAATTTTTATAAATAGGAGTACCAACAGTAAAATACCATTCTAATGATGAAGAATTACTAGATTTATCGCTTATACAAATCTTGACAATTTGTGTTCCTCTTTTAAATTTTTTATTAGGAGTATACTCTATATTATTGTTTGTTATTATAGCTTTATGTGTGACATCTTTGTTATTTACATATAGTTTTATTGATTTTAAATCAACGCCACTTTTATCATAAAAACTAGCTTTTATAGTTGGTTTAGATATTATATAATCTTGTGATTTAGTAGGCGTAATAATTTTAATTGTTGGAGGAGTATTATCTTTTGATATACTATTTAATTCAATTAAATCTTTAGACATAAAAAATACAAATAATATAAAAAATACAGCTATAAATTTATAAAATTTCATAATTTCGTCCTTTCAACAATAAAATATTTATAAAAAGTAATAATTATTTTAAAATAAGAAATCTTTTAAAAGTAGTATGCTCATATAAATTTTATAAATTCAATAAAATAAAAAATATATTCGGGGGGATTCGTTATGTTGGTCAATTTAATAGAAGTTAAAACAAATGAAAAAGAAGCATTGAAAAATTTTTTAAAGAAGATTCCGCTTTTGAGTAAGGTTATACAATTTAACAGAGGGATAAATGATATAAATTTAAAATATATAGAGTATAAAATTTTGAAATATAAAATAAATAACTACGAAAGCAGTATTTTAAAAAATAATTATAGAATAGTAGTTTTAAATACTTATACAGGATATATGAAATGTGTCGACGAAGTGCCAGCTACAGTAAAAAAATATATAGCTAGGGACTGTATTCAAAAATCAAAGATAAACGAATATATTTTAAAAAATAAAATAAAAGGACAGTTAGAAAATCAATGTAAAAAATATGAAGATGAAAAATTAGTTTTAGACGAGATTTTGAGTATTTATAAGCCATTTTGGACTTGTAAATACAACGGCAAAAAGATATTTTTAGATGCATAAAAAAACTTGAGGAGTTTTTCTCCTCAAGTTTTTTATTAAATTTATTCTAGATAAAGCAGTCTATTGATTAGGTGTGTTATATAGGTTTATTATTAATTTAAGATTTTTTATTAGTTAAATAATCTAAACTCTTTATAGTATAACCTTCTTGTTCCCAATGAGTTAAAACTTCGTCTAGTATCTCTGCATTAGTTTGGGAATTAGAATGAAGTAGTACAATAGCTCCAGGGTGGGTTCTAGAGTAAATTTTATTTTTTGCTTCTTCATGGCTAGGTTGATTAGAGTCATACCAATCTACATATGCAAAGCTCCAGAATATAGTTGAATATCCTAAATCTTGTGTGTATTTTAGAGATCTTTCACTAAATTTACCCATAGGAGGTCTGAAATATTTAGGCATTTCTTTTCCAGTAACGTCTTTATATGCATCAGCTACTGAAACTATCTCTTTTTTGAATTTATCTAAATCATCAATACTAGCCATAGAAACATGACTTTTTGAATGATTGCAGACTAAATGACCTTCATTTACCATTCTCTTTACCAAGTCGGGGTTATTTCTTATATAGCTTTCAACTACAAAGAAGTTAGCAGGTGCATTGTGTTTTTTTAATGTATCCAAAAGTAAGTTTGTATATCCGTTTTCATATCCAGCATCAAATGTCAAATATATAACTTTTTCATTTGGATCGCCTACATAATAAGTATTATAGTCCCTAAAAAAGTCGGCTTCTTTTATGGGGTCTGGTTGTTTATGGTCTTGTCTTGGATTAAAGTACCAATTATACTCAGTGCTGTCTAAACCTGTATCAAAGATTTGAGTTTTAGATTTATTAAATAAGTTTGAGTTTGTTATGGCAATTATTCCAAGAAGAAGAACAAAAAATCCTATAATAAAATAATTTCCAACATTGCTTCTTTTCAATGGAAATCCTCCTTACAAATTAAATTAAATTATTAATATTTTCTTAAAATTAGTAAAAAATATTCATGTAATATATTAACTATCTATTTATTAAAAATTATATCAAATTTAAATTTGTTAAGTTCCAAAAACACAAACTATTAACACTTATAACAAACATTTAAATTTTCTTAACATAAGTTAAATATATTAAGTCGTAAAAATTTATTTAAACATCAAGAATTATGTAGTAAAGTATAATTTAGAATATAAATTTAGGAGGGAGGAATCATTATAAATATTATAAGTATTGTAAATAATGTAGTATTTCTAGATATAAAATCAAGTGAAATAAATAAAATAAATAGCGAAATTTTAGAAATTGCAGCGATAAAAATAGATAAAGAAAATAATATATCTACCTTTGAAACACTTATAAAAAACAATCACAAAGTTTCAAACGAAGTTTTCTCTCTTTATAAAAACTTTACACAAGAAGATTTAGATAAGGCACCTAGATTAGATGATATCAAATCAGATTTTTTAGATTTTATAGAAGATAAGACTATAATATGTCACGATAAAAAATTTAAAAAAGCTTGTATTGATTTTAATATAGGAAAGATAGAAAATAAATTTTTAGATTCTATAAAACTTGCTGGAGTTTTAGAACCATTTCATTCAGAATTTAATTTAGATTATTTAAAAAGTGAAATAACTACAAAGAAAGATAATAAAAAACAAGGTGGGTTATATGATGTATTAGATAATATAGATGTTGTAAATTCACTTATACTTAGATTTAAAGATAAATTAGAAAAAGAAGATAAACTCACACTATATCCGATTACTTTTGAGATAGATTCATACTTAAATAAGTTTTCACTTGAAAACTGGGAGTGGTCTGAGTTTATAAATAATGCAGACTATAGTTTAAGCAATAAGACAAAAACACTTTATATAGATGATAAAAAAACTAATAAAAAAGATAATTTAAAAGAACAAGAGATATTTGCATTAATAGGAGAAAACAAGTCACATTATGAAGAATTATTAAAAGACAAAAGTATTTGGACAAGCAAAAAGGGATTTATATACGAGTTTAGACAAGGTCAATATGAAATGACTAAATTAATAAGAGAGACTTTTAACAAAAATACAAGTAATATAGCTTGTATAGAAGCTCCAACTGGTATAGGGAAAAGCGTTGGATATTTACTTCCGGCAGTATTAGAAGCTAGATATGCAAAAAAAAGAATAATAGTTTCAACAGCGACAAAAGAGCTTCAAGTACAATTAATACATAAGGACTTGCCAAATATAATAAATTCATTAGGTCTTTCTGGAAAGGTGAGCTACGGATATATAAAAGGAAAAAACAACTATATATGCAAAAGCAAATTTTATGAATATAAAAAAGATTATAACCCAGAAAATGCGACTTATAACGATATACTATCTATAATAATTATCGAAAATCTAATTAAAGATGGAATATATGGAGATATAGAAGAAATAAATTATCTACTTTTAGAGACTTTTCCAAATCTGCAAAGTCATATAAATAAAGTAGTATGTGATGTTGATTTGTGTAAGCCTAAAAAATGTTTTGAAAGTTGTCTTTATAAAAAGAGAGTAGAAGAGTTAAAAGACGAGGACATCACAGTAGTAAACCACTCATTACTTGCTAGATGGCCGTATACTGATGAAAAACCTATGGAAAATATTATAGTCGACGAAGCACATAATTTAATTGAAAAGGGATATGATTTTTTCTCTGAAGAAATAGAATACAACGCCTTAAGACATTTTTTAAAAGAAATTTATCCAAGTGAATTTCATTCAAGTTCTAAATATTATAAAGATATAAAAGACAAGCAAAAGAGAAAAGTTAAACTTATAGATAGATTTTATTCTGAAATAAAATTAGATAGAAATATAAAACAAAAGATAAGTCACAATATAAACTTTGTATTTGAAAAGATGGAAGAAATATTGAGTTTTGGATTAGATGAAGGATATTTTTCGCTTACAAATTATGATTTAAATTGGGAGATAAATCTCCAACAAGATGACAAAGTAGGTGTTTTATATAAAAATAATGAATATATACAAATGACGTATAGACCATATACTCAAATTATTAAATCCAACTTTGAATCTATACTATCAAATCTACAACAGATATTAGTATTATTTGATAGAAATATAGATGAGGACTTAATAGACAAAGAAAGCGACATATATAAATATGGAAAATCTAAAATAAAAGACTTAGAAGATATAACAATAACTATTGGAAATTTCTTAGAATACGACAAAGACGACTTAATTGCGAGAATCATGACTATATCTGGAAAATACAATAATTTCAACTTAAAAGTAGTGCCACTTAATTTAGCAGACTTATTTAGAGAAAATATACTATCTTCATTAGATTGTGGTATTTTTGTATCGGCAACATTAAGTGTAGATGATAAGATGGATTATTTTATAAATACATTAGGTATAAATCAAGTTGAAAATACTAAAAAAATAATAAAGCCTATATATAACTATAAATCAAGAGTTCAAGTTATAAATACTACGGATATAGGTGGTTATAAGGGCGAAGATTTTATTCCAAATATGGCTGATAATATTAAACAATATGTAAAACTAAGTAATTCTAATGTATTATCATTATTTAACAGTAAAAAGAGATTAGAAGATACGTACAATATTCTTGCAGATGACTTATATGAAACAAATATAAATGTGTATATGAATAAAAAAGGGATTAAATGTTTAAAAAATGCAGAAGATAAAAGCATAGTATTAGGTTCAAAAGGTTTTTTTGAAGGAGTAGATGTGCCGGGAGATGGTCTAGTTTTTGTAACTTTAGATAAATTACCTAACTTAAATCCGACAGATCCACTTTATTTTAGTATAATGACTAAGTTCAACAAAAATTACTTTGATGTAAACTATCCTCAGATGATAATCAAGGTTAAACAAGCTTTAGGAAGACTCTTAAGAAGCAAATATGACTATGGTGTATTTGTATTATTTAATATGGGAAATAGTACTTACATCAATAAAAAATTAGAAAACAACCTTCATGGATGTATTATAACAGAGGCAAATAGAAATAATATACAAAGATATATATATCATCATCTAAAAAAGAGCAGAAAAGAAGTAATAACGACACTAATCATAGATATCTTAAAAAACAAAGATAATGAAAATAAAGTAGATTTAGTAGAATTTATAAACTCTGAAATAAAGAAACGCTCGATAAAAGGCAGCGTAAAATACTATGAAGACAAAAGTGATAAGTTATTAGTTGAATATTATAATATAAAATATATTGTAGAAATTGATAAAATATGTAAAAATTAGAATGATAGACTTTGTAGAAGGGAGAATACTCAAAAATTTTTGAGTTGAAGACAATGAATTATATTTTATTATTAGTAGGATTTGTATTTTTAATTAAAGGAGCAGATGGCTTTGTATCAGGAGCATCATCAATAGCCAAAAAATTTAATATACCGCCATTGATAATCGGACTTACAATAGTTGCATTTGGTACTTCTGCACCAGAAGCTGCAGTAAGTGTAACAGCGGCATTAAAAGGTCAAAATGATATGGCGATTGCAAATGTAGTTGGTTCTAATATATTTAACTTTTTAGTTGTAATAGGTATAACATCTATGATTAAGCCTATTAAAGTACAAAAAAGTACAATAATAAAGGAATTTCCATTTGTGATACTGGCGAGTTTTGTATTTTCAGTAATATCACACGATACTAGATTCCAAGATGCATCACAAAACATGTTATCTAAAGCAGATGGATATATACTGCTATCATTATTCGCAATTTTTATGTACTACTTAATTGAAATGGCATTTACATCAAAAGATAATGAACAACAAGAGGAAATAGAAGAAATACCGCTTAATAAAAGTATTATCTACAGTATTTTGGGAATAATAGGAATAATAATTGGTGGACAATTAGTAGTAGATAGTGCAAGTAATATAGCTTTAGCATGGGGCATGAGCGAAAACTTAGTTGGATTAACTATAGTATCTGTTGGGACATCTCTTCCAGAACTTGTTACAAGTATAGTAGCTGCTAGAAAAGGTGAGAGTGATATAGCTATTGGTAATGCTGTAGGCTCAAATATCTTCAATTTACTATTTGTTTTAGGATTATCATCAGCAATACATAGTATAGCAATACATCCAGAAGTATTTTACGATATGCTTATAATGATACTTGCGACAATTTTAACTTATATATTTGCTATTACTAAAAAATGTATTAATAGATGGGAAGGAACAGTTTTATTTTTACTTTATGTAATTTATTTAATTTACATTATAATGAGATAAATATAATAAATAAAAAAGACTTGAAGAGTTTTTACTTCAAGTCTTTTTATATATATGATGAAAAATTTTTAATATAATAGAGGTATAATATATTATTTTAAGGGGGAAATTCTGTGAATATACAAGTTGTAATAAATCAGATGATTATACTTTTTTTAGTTATAATTATAGGATATATAGCAAATAAAGTGGGAATATTAGATAAATCCCAAAACCAAAAACTATCTTCACTAGTTTTAAATATAACATGTCCAGCACTTATTTTAGCTTCTGTCAGTGATATTGAAAGTGGTGATTTTAAAATAGTTGTTCAAATATTTATAATTTCGATTATAATATATCTAGTCTTGCCGTTTATGGGGATTTTATTTGCAAAGATTTTAAAAGTACCTGAGGAAGATAGAAATTTATACAAGTTTATGACTATTTTTTCTAATATAGGTTTTATGGGATACCCTGTAATACAATCTATTTTTGGTACACAGGCTTTGTTTTTTGCATCAATATGCAATATGGTATTTAATATATTTTGTTATAGTTATGGCATTTATTTAATATCAGGAGATGACAAATTATCTTTTGATTTTAAACAACTTATAAATCCAGGGATTATATTTTCAATAATAGCTATTATAATCTACTTGACAAAATGGAAGATGCCTCAGATAATAGGGGAAACATCAAATTTAATAGGATCTATAACAACACCGCTTGCGATGATGCTTATCGGGTCTTCATTGGCAGATATACCTCCTAAAGAAGTAATAAACGATATAAGACTTTACCCATATACAATAATAAAGCAAATTATAATGCCTATTTTATTTTGGTGGGTATTGAAATTTATTGTTGTGGATAAAGTAGTTTTAGGGGTATTAGTTGTATTAGTAGCTATGCCTGTAGGTTCAAGCACAGTTATGTTTTGCAATCAATATGAAGGAAATGTAGATCTTGCATCAAAATCAATATTTATAACTACATTAGCTAGTGTATTTACTATACCAATTTTGGTATATTTACTATTTACTTGATTTTGTGTATTTATATATATTAAACAAAGTTTAAAGTGATTAACATAAAAGGAGAAAATTATGGCAAAGAAAAAAGTATATGCTATAAAAGAAGGATTTGATTTTTCTAAAAATGAAAGAGTACAAAATAAATTAGTGGACTCATGGAGCGAGTGTCAAAAATATATAAAAGGTGTAAAAGGAGCTATATATAAAAGTTTTGAAGATATAGACGAAGCTCAATCTTTTTTACAAAAAGGAAGTGAACTTCTTAGAAAGGGAAAAGATAAATACGACGAAGACTGCCTACATATATATGTAGATGGAAGTTATAATTCTGCAAGCAGAAAATACTCTTACGGTATAGTTGCTATAAAAGATAATGTAGTAGAGTATATACATGGAGGTTCTGGTCAAAATCCAGAAGGAAATAATATAAGACAGATTGCAGGCGAGTTAAATGCAGCACTAGAAGCTACAAAATACGCATTAGATAATAAACACGATAAAGTAGTTATCTTCCACGATTATGAAGGAATATGCCACCATGCAACAGGATTTTGGCAAAGAAAAGACAAATCTTCACAAGAATACTATGAAAAGATGAATACCTTTATAAAACAAGGAATAAAAATTCAGTTTGTCCAAGTAAAAAGCCACGAAGAAGATTTATTTAATGAAATGGCAGATACAATATGCAAAAGGGAATTAAATATAGATAATGATGGAGTATTAGAAAAATATTTATCAAAAAACACTATAAAAGTAAAAGATGAAGAGATTAAGAAAAAGCTAGACAAATTAGTCATAAAAGGAAAAGAAAATATTATAGTACAAGGGCAAGAGACAAATATAGAAAAAACACCTCAGATAGAAAGTTTACATAAATCACAAGATACAGAAGATAAAAACGAGATAATAAAAAATATAAATCAAGTACTTCAAGATTTAGAATATGAAAGATTAGAAGAAGTGCTTAAGTATGTAAAAAGAAAGAAAAATCAAAAAAAATAATTTTAAAGAGGCTATTTTAAAACAGATTTTAGATGTTTATAGTAGCCTCTTTTTTATAACAATTTAAAAATGAAATTTATGGGATGGAAAGAAAAATAATAAAAAGGTATAGAAAAGTTATTTATTAGATATAACTGGTGATTCATTAATAAATAAATTGTTTATAGATATATAGTATATAAAATATGCTATATTGTAATTAGATACAAAATGACCTATTTTATCATCTGTAGATGTGAGAAACTCGCCTTTTTTTCGAGAGGGAGCAGTATGTATGATTTTTATTACTGTCCAATTTAAGTTGGACTCTTCTAAAAGATTAAATGTATGTTCAAAATCTTTTTTATAGCTTTTATAC
>NZ_CABQXJ010000078.1:0-14868 GCF_902468165.1 uncultured Intestinibacter sp. | reverse complement strand
TACTACCTTTTGTTTAATTTATTTGTTATTATATGTATTATAGTTAATTTTATTTAATCTGCAAAAACATACAAGGACTTAATATTTTTTTATAGAAAATATATAAACAATTGTAAGTTTAAATTTTGCTTGAAAGGATTTAAAAATAGTTTTTAATATATTTATTAAATTAAACATGAAAATAAATTAAGAATTATTTAAAAGGGATAGAATATGATATTTGAAAAGGTACTCGATACAATAAATAGACATAATCTTATTGAAAAAGGAGATAAAATTGTATTAGGGATTTCTGGCGGCCCGGATTCAGTTTGTCTTCTACATATATTAAATCGATTAAAAGAAACATTAGATATAGAAATTTATGCTGCTCATTTAAACCATCAAATTAGAGGTCTTGAGGCACAAAAAGACGCATTATATGTAACACAATTGTGTGAAGAGATGGGTATAAAGTATTTTGTTAAATCAATTGATGTTCCAAAATACTGCAAAGAAAATAAATTATCTATTGAAGATGGTGCCAGAAAATTAAGATATGAGATGTTTTATGAAATCATGACTAGAACTCATGCTAATAAAATAGCAATAGCTCATAATGAAAATGACCAAGCGGAAACAATACTTATGAGAATTATGAGAGGGACTGGTCTTCAAGGATTAAGAGGAATTGAGTATATAAGAGATAACGTTATAATAAGACCAATATTAGACATAGAAAGAAGCGAAATTGAAGATTACTGTGAACAATATAATCTAAATCCAAGAATAGACCAAACCAATCTAGATCCAATCTATACAAGAAATAAAATTAGATTAAAACTAATCCCATATATGCAAGAAAACTTTAATTCAAATGTAATAAAGTCTATAGTAAGAATGACTAGTAGCATAAAAGAAGATAGTGACTATATTGAATCAAATGCACTTATGAAATTTGAAGAAATATGTTCTATATCAGATGAAAGCATAGAAATACCAGTAGATTTATTTGTAGACTTACATAATTCAATAAAATATAGAGTTCTTAGATATGCGATTAAATATGTTTTAGGAGATACTAATTTTATAGACCAAAAACATATCTTGGAGATTATTGAACTGGAACCAGAAAAAAAAGTAGGGAAAAAATTAAATCTTCCAAGAGGTTTGTTTGTATATAGAAAGAAAAATAGTATAATAATTACTATAAAAGAAATAATTAGTGAAGAAATTGAATTCTGTTACAAAGTCCCTAAGAATGGATTTGTAAAAATAAAAGAATTGGGAACACTTGTAGAAACAGAAACAATGAGTATTGAAAAATACAACATCACTAAAGGAGAAAACAAAGATAATAAATGGTTTGATGCAGACAAAATAAAGGGGGACTTAAATGTAAGAACTAGAAAAGCAGGGGATAAGATAAATATTTCTGTAGGAAATAAAAAACTAAAAACTTTATTTATCGATATGAAAATTCCAAAAGAAGAAAGATGTAGAATACCTATATTAGTAGATGAAGAAGATGTACTAAGTGTAGGAACTTACAGAGTAAGTGAGAAGTTTAAAGTTGACGAAAGCACAAGAGAAGTACTGAAAGTATGCTTTAAAACGCTTTAAAATAAAACAACATATGAAGGGAGGGCTTCTGTTGAACAAATTCTTAAAAGGCGCAGGTTTTTATTTGTTACTTTTAATTATAATCGTGACAATAGTAGAATTTGCAGGTACACCGACAGAAACAGTAAAAGAATTAAACTTTTCTCAAGTATATAAATATTTAACAGAAGAAAATATATCAGAAATACGTTTTGTAGATTCAACTTCAGTAGAAGGTACAATAAAAGATTCAAAAGAAAAATTTACATCTTATATGCCAAGAGAAGTCATGAGTGATGAGTTTGCAAATGAGGTATTAGAGCAATCTAAAGAAGGAAAATTAGTATTTAGTGGTAAACCAAAACCAACTGAACCTTGGTATATACAAATGCTACCAACATTATTATTAATATTCTTTATGGTAATAATGTGGTTCTTATTTATGAATCAGTCTCAAGGTGGAGGCGGAAAAGTTATGAACTTTGGAAAATCAAAAGCTAGAGTTCATAAAGATGATGAAAAGACTAGAGTTACATTTAAAGATGTAGCAGGTCTTCAAGAAGAAAAAGAAGATTTAAGCGAAGTTGTTGACTTCCTTAAAAATCCAAAGAGATATATTGAATTAGGAGCAAGAATACCTAAAGGGATACTTATGGTAGGACCTCCTGGTACAGGTAAAACTTATTTATCAAGAGCAGTTGCTGGTGAAGCAGGAGTTCCATTCTTCACTATAAGTGGTTCTGATTTTGTTGAGATGTTTGTTGGGGTTGGTGCTTCAAGAGTAAGAGATTTATTTGAACAAGCTAAGAAAAATGCTCCAGCGATAATATTCATAGATGAAATCGATGCTGTTGGTAGAAAAAGAGGAGCTGGCCTTGGCGGTGGACACGATGAAAGAGAACAAACATTAAACCAACTTCTAGTTGAAATGGATGGTTTCGGTGTTAACCAAGGTATAATTATAATGGCAGCAACAAATAGACCAGATATACTAGACCCTGCGCTACTTAGACCAGGTAGATTTGACAGAGAGATAGTAGTAGGAGCGCCTGATGTAAAAGGTAGAGAAGCTATATTTAAAGTTCACTCAAAAAATAAACCTCTTGCAAAAGACGTAAAAGTAGATGTATTAGCTAAGAGAACTCCAGGATTTACTCCTGCAGATATAGAAAACATAATGAATGAAGCTGCAATACTTACAGCTAGAAAGAAAGAAAAACAAATTCATATGGAAACTATAGAAGAAGCTATAACAAAAGTTATGGTAGGGGTTGCTAAGAAATCAAGAGTTATAAGTGCAAAAGATAGAAAACTCACAGCTTACCACGAAGCTGGTCATGCTATATGTATGCATGTATTAGAACATGTAAGCCCAGTTCACCAAGTAACAATAATACCAAGAGGTAGAGCTGGAGGATTTACAGAACCTCTTCCACAAGAAGATCAAATGTATGGAACTAAGAATGAAATGAAAGAAACTATCATAATGGCATTAGGTGGTAGAGTCGCTGAAGAATTAATAATGGACGATATATCTACAGGTGCATCTAATGACTTAGAGAGAGTTACTTCAATAGCAAGAGCTATGGTTACTAAATACGGTATGAGTGAAAAACTTGGACCAATGGTATATGGCGATAGTGATGAAGAAGTATTCTTAGGAAATTCAATTTCAACTAAGAAAAATTACTCTGAAGAAATAGCTTATGAAATAGATAAAGAAGTAAGAGATATAGTTGAAGTTGCATATGCAAAATGTAGAAAAATATTAACTGACTATTCTGCGGAGCTTGATTATGTAGCTAAAGGCTTATTAGCATATGAAACTTTAGATGCAGAACAATTTATAAAAGCATTTAATCAAGAACTTCCTTTAGATAAAGGAGATTTAGTTGAAAAATCTGATACTGACAATTCAACTACAGAAGAAGTTAAAGTTGATATAACTAAAAAAACAGAAACTACTCAAGTAGAAAACAAAATAGAAGACACTGTTGTAGAATTAAATAAAAAAGATTTAGATAATGAAAAATAATCTTGAATATTAGATAAAAAGGCTGTTACATTAATTGTGTAACAGCCTTTATTTTTTTTGATAAATTTTCCTAAAAATTGTATTTTATATATAAACAGTTAACAATATAATGTAAAATAAGATATAAATTGATAATAAGAAATTAATATATAGTTTTAAAGGGGTGTATTTATGAGAGAAAAGATAATAAGAGCTATTTTAGATAGCGGAGATAGCTTTATATCTGGAGAACAATTATCTAAGGCATTAGGAATTTCTAGAACAGCAATATGGAAACATATAAATGCACTTAGAGAAGAAGGATATAATATAGAATCTGTAAATAAAAAGGGATACAGATTAGCAGAAAGACCACATGATATATTATCACTAGAAAATATATCGCATAATCTTAGCACTGAATTTATAGGCAAAAATATAATACATTTGGATACTGTAGGTTCTACAAATGATTATGCTAAAGAAATTGGAAATAAAGTTAATGGGGGAACCTTAATAATAAGTGAACAACAAACTAAAGGTAAAGGAAGATTGGGCAGAAGTTGGAAGTCAAAATCAGGAGATGGAATTTGGATGAGCTTAATTATAAAGCCTAAAATTGAGCCATATAAGACGCCGTTTTTAACTTTAGTAGCAGGTGCAAGTATTATTAAAGCATTAGATAATTTAGGTGTTGATGTATCGATAAAATGGCCAAATGATATCATATTAAATCATAAGAAAATTTGCGGTATATTAACTGAATTATCAGCCGAAATGGAAAGAGTAAATTATATTGTTATAGGAATTGGTATAAATGTAAAAACACTTGAATTCCCAGAAGAAATAAAAGAGAAAGCTACTTCTCTTTATAAAGAAGGATATAAGTTATCTAGAGTTGATATCGTTAGACAATTTTGTATAGAGTTTGAAAAATTATATAAAGCTTATATACTAGATGGAAACAAAGATAGCACTTTAGAAATATGTAAAAAATATTCGGCAATAATAGGGAATCATGTATATCTTATAAAGAATAACAAAAAAGAGTTAGTTGAATGTATAGATATAAATGAAAATGGAAATTTAATTATAAAAGAAAATAATGGTGAAATAAAAGAAATACTATCAGGAGAGGTTTCTATAAGAGGAGTAAAAGGATATGTATAATAACATACTAGATGTTAAAGGATTAAAAGTAGGACAAGCACAAAATGAAGAAGCTCTTACAGGATGCACAGTGGTTATATGCGAAGAAGGCGCAGCATGCGGTGTAGATGTTAGAGGAGCTGCCCCTGGAACAAGAGAAACAGATTTACTTGATCCAGTAAATACAATTCAAAAAGTACACGCTGTTGTTTTATCTGGTGGGTCAGCATTTGGTTTAGAAAGTACATGTGGAGTTAGCCAATACTTAGAAGAAAAAAATATAGGATTTGAAGCAGGGCCTTGTAAAGTGCCAATAGTTGTTGGTGCGGTATTATTCGACTTAGCAATAGGAAATCATAAAATAAGACCAGACAAACAAATGGGATACGAAGCTTGTTTAAATGCTAGTGAAACAGTTTTAGAACAAGGAAACTATGGTGCTGGATGTGGAGCAAGTGTCGGAAAAATAAGAGGACCAGAATTTGTAACAAAAAGTGGTATAGGAAGTCATTCTATAAAATTAGACAATGGAATAGTAGTATCAGCTTTAGTTGCAGTAAATGCATTAGGAGATGTGTATGAAGATGGAAAGGTAATAGCAGGAGCATTAAATAATGATAAAACTAGCTGTCTAAATAGTTACGAACTTATGAAACAAGGGGTAACAAAAGGCGGATTTAGTATAGATAATACTACAATAGGAATTATTGCTACTAATGCTAAATTAGATAAAGCACAATGTAAAAAAATATCACAAATGGCCCATGATGGATACGCGAGAGCTATATTCCCTATACATACTCCTCATGATGGAGACACAATATTTACGATGGCAACAGGTGAAATAGAAACAGGAGCAGATTTAACATTATTAGGTTCTTTAGCAGTTGAAGTTATGGAAAAAAGTATAATAAATGCTGTTAAAAATGCTAAAGGAGTAAAACAAATACCATCATATAATGAATTAAAACAACAATTATTAGTAAAATAGATATTTAATAAAATTGATTAAAATAATCCAAAAATATACTAAAAAGGCATGTTTTTGATTATAAGAAAAAACTAACAAAAAAATGTGAGAATATTGACAACGCAAGTGTCGACTGCTAAAATTTATTTTGTTACAGCGGGCATTCTTAAAAAAGAAGTCTGACTATAGGGTAAAATATGTAACAAAATAATATTAAAAGTCCGGCATCCAATGGAGCTGGAACGGAGGTTATATTATGATGAACGCAGGAGCACAAGCATCAACTCAAAAACGATTAAACGTTAGAAGAATGGCAGTAATCTCAGTACTGTCAGCAATATCAATTGTATTATCTATGATTCCTTTTGTTGGTTATATACCACTAGGACCAGTTAAAGCAACTATTATGCATGTACCAGTTATAATAGGAGCAGTAATAGAAGGTCCAGTTGTTGGAGCAGCAGTAGGTTTAATATTCGGATTAACAAGTCTATTTAAAGCATTTACAGAACCTACAATTACATCATTCTGTTTTATGAATCCAATTATATCAGTATTACCAAGAATATTAATTGGTGTAGTGGCATACTATGTATATGCAGGAATACACAAATTAACTAAAAGAGTTTATTTATCAGGATTCATTGCAGGAGTAGTTGGATCTCTAACAAATACAATAGGAGTTATGGGATTAATTTACGTATTATATGCGGATAGATATATGAAAGCAATAGGTCAAGCAGGAAATGCAGGTAAATATATTCTTGCAATATGTACAGCTAATGGAATACCAGAAGCAATAGTAGCAGGTGTATTAGTATCAGCAGTTGCAGTGGCTATGATTAGAAAAAGCAAAAAATAGAAAGAGGGTTTATATAAATGCTATTAGTATTTGACGTTGGAAATACCAATATGGTTTTAGGCATCTATGAAGGAGATACATTAACTAACAGTTGGAGAATAAACACTGATCATCAAAAAAGTTCAGATGAATATGGTATATTAATAAATAACTTATTTGAATACCATAGAATCAATATGAGAGATGTTAAGAATATAATTATATCATCAGTGGTTCCAGATGTTATGCATTCTCTTGAAAACTTCTGTATAAAATACTGTGGAGTTGAGCCATTAATAGTAGGACCAGGAATAAAAACTGGCTTAAACATAAAATATGATAATCCAAAACAAGTTGGGGCTGATAGAATAGTAAATGCAGTAGCAGCTATCGAAAAATACGGATACCCATCAATAATAGTTGATTTTGGAACAGCAACTACATTCTGTGCAATATCAGATAAAGGAGAATACTTAGGCGGTTCAATTTGTCCAGGAATTAAGATATCAAGTGAAGCATTATTCCATGAAGCATCTAAATTACCTAGAGTTGAATTAGTAAAACCAGGTATGACAATTTGTAAAAATACAGTATCAGCAATGCAAGCTGGTATAATATATGGTTATGCAGGAATGGTTGAAAGATTAATTAACATGATTAAAGAAGAGTTAGGTAATGATGATGTAAAAGTTATTGCAACAGGTGGACTTTCAACACTTATAGATTCAGAAACTGATAGCATAGATTATATCGACAAAGACTTAACACTAGAAGGTTTAAAACTTATCTACGAAAAAAATAAAGAATAAATAATCGATTAATAAAACATATTTTTTGATTAATAAATAGAAAAGCAAAGACTGTCTCGAAAATAATAGAGACAGTCTTTTTTAGGCATAAAATATACGTATTTTTGAAAAATAAATGGTTAAGTAAATGTAAAAAAATAAAATTTATCAAAAATCATATAGTATATTTTAATTTTTTGTAATAATATATTAGAAGTGGTCAATAATGAATTGATATAGTCCACAAAAACTTTTTAAATAAAAAGGAGAACAATAATGAACATAGGAAATGTAAGTCTTGACAACAGAGTTTTTTTATCTCCTATGGCAGGTGTAACTGACCTTCCTTTTAGATTAATATGTAAACAAAAAGGTTGTGGGATGCTTTATACAGAAATGATAAATGCAAAAGCCCTTTGCTATAATGATGAAAATACTAAAAAAATGACTAAAATAGAAGATGAGGAACACCCAATTGCAATCCAAATTTTTGGTTCTGAACCTGAATATATGGGAAGAGCTGCTGAAATATTGAACTCTCATCCAAATGAAATTTTAGATATAAATATGGGTTGTCCAGCTCCTAAAGTAATAAAAAATGGTGATGGATCAGCTTTAATGAAAAATCCTAAATTAGCAGAAGAAGTTATGAGAGCTGTAGTAGAAAATTCTACAAAGCCAGTAACACTTAAGATAAGAAAAGGATGGGATGATAATAGTGTAAATGCTGTTGAAATAGCTAAAATAGCTGAACAAGCTGGAATTAGTGCTGTAGCAATACACGGTAGAACTAGAGAACAATATTATTCTGGAAAAGCAGACTGGGATATAATAAAAGAGATAAAAGAATCTATATCAATACCTGTAATAGGTAATGGAGATGTATTTGAAATAGATGATGCAATAAATATGTTAGAAAAAACAAACTGCGATGCTATAATGATAGGTAGGGGTGCGCAAGGAAACCCATGGATATTCAAAAGAATAAACCACTATATGCAAACTGGTGAAATACTACCTAACCCAACTGCAGAAGAAAAAATAAATACAGCTATAGAGCATATGAAACTTGCAGTTGCTGAACATGGAGAATATGTAGCAGTTCGTGAAATGAGAAAACATATTGGTTGGTATATAAAAGGATTAAAAAATTCAGCTAGATTTAGAGATGAAATCAATAAATTAACTGATTGTGAATCTGTAGTAATGAAGCTGAATGAGTTGTCCTTGACACAATCAGAATAGTGACTTATAATAAAGCGCATAAATTAGTTAGAACGTAAAATTATAATGAATAATATAAAGAAAGTTATAATTTATAAAATATAGAGTGTAAAAGGAGTTGTTAAGTTATGGTAGAAAAACAAGAGTTACTTACTCAAGATGGTTACAATAAACTTGAAGAAGAGTTAGAATACTTAAAAACAGTAAAAAGAAAAGAAGTTGCAGAAAGATTAAAAGTAGCTATATCATTTGGGGATTTATCAGAAAATGCTGAGTACGATGAAGCTAAAAATGAACAAGCTAAATTAGAAGAACAAATATTAAAACTTGATGAAAAATTAAGAAAAGCAGTTATCATAGATGAAAGTCAAATAGACCTTGATATAGTAATGGTAGGTTCTATAGTTAAGTTATATGACTTTGATTTCGATGAAGAAATTGAATATTCAATAGTAGGTTCTGCAGAAGCTGATCCATTCGAAGGAAAAATATCTAATGAATCACCAGTAGGAAAAGCTCTATTAGGTGCTAGAGTTGGTGAAGTTGTAGAAGTACAAGTTCCAGATGGAGCAAATAAATTCAAAGTATTAGATATAAGAAGATAGAAGGGGAGGAACAAATGAGTAAAAACCAACATCAAAATGTAGAAACACATGAAGAACTTAGTGAAGTGTTAAAAGTTAGAAGAGAAAAATTACAAAATCTTATAGATATGGGAAGAAACCCATTCGAGCAAACAAAATATGATGTAACTGATTATTCTATGCAAATCAAAGACAACTTTGAAGCTAAAGAAGGCGAAACTGTTAAAATAGCAGGTCGTATAATGAGCAAAAGAATCCAAGGTAAAGCTGGATTTATAGATATACAAGATTCTGAAGGTAGAATACAATGTTACGTTAGAAAAGATGCTATAGGTGAAGAAGAATACCCTGTGTTCAAAACATATGATATAGGTGATATCATAGGTGTTGGAGGTACTGTATTCAAAACTAAAAAAGAAGAAATATCAGTAAAAGCAACTAGCGTAGTATTATTATCTAAATCATTACAAGTATTACCAGAAAAATACCATGGATTAAAAGACGTAGATTTAAGATACAGACAAAGATATGTTGACTTAATAGTTAATCCAGAAGTAAAACAAGCATTCTTAACAAGAACTAAAGCTTTAAAAGCATTAAGAAGTTACTTAGATGATAGAGGATTCTTAGAAGTTGAAACACCAATATTAAATACAATAGCTGGTGGAGCAAATGCTAGACCATTTATAACTCATCACAATACATTAGATATACCAATGTACTTAAGAATAGCTAACGAATTATACTTAAAAAGATTAATAGTAGGTGGATTCGATAAAGTATACGAAATGGGAAGAATGTTCAGAAACGAAGGTATGGACGTTAACCACAACCCAGAATACACTGCTATAGAAATGTACCAAGCATATGCTGACTTCAACGATATGATGGAATTAACTGAAAATGTTATAGCTCATATGGCAGAAGTTGCTACAGGAAGCACAGTTGTTAACTTCCAAGGAACTGAAATAGACTTCAAACCACCATGGAAAAGAATGACTATGATAGAATGTGTTAAAGAATACGCTGGTGTAGACTTTGATACTATAAACACTGATGAAGAAGCTTTAGCAGTAGCTAGAGAAAAAGGAATAGAAATAACTCCTGGAATGAGAAGAGGAGAAGTTATAAATGCATTCTTCGAAGAATTCGGTGAAGATAAATTAATCCAACCAACATTCATAACTCATCATCCAGTTGAAGTTTCTCCACTTGCTAAGAGAAATGCTGAAGACCCAAGAAAAACTGATAGATTCGAAGCTTTTGCAAATAAATGGGAATTAGCTAATGCATTCTCTGAACTTAATGACCCAATCGATCAAAAAGAAAGATTTATGGACCAATTAAGAAAGAAAGAATTAGGTGACGACGAAGCATGTGATATGGACGAAGATTTCATAAATGCTTTAGAAGTTGGTCTACCTCCAACAGGTGGATTAGGAATAGGTATAGATAGAGTTATGATGTTACTTACTAACTCTGCATCAATAAGAGACGTAATACTATTCCCAACTATGAAACCAATAACTCATAAAAATACTGAAGACGAAGAACAATAAGATTTATTAAATCTTAATATAATATAGAGGGGTGTCCTACTTTGGACATCCTTTTATTTTTATGTATAAAACTATATAGAAAAGTTTGACATATCTATATCCTAGGTATATAATAAATAACTGAAAATGAAATAGGGAATCAGTTTCTATTTAAGTAAACTGATATTATTTTTGGTGAATAAATGATAATGAGAATCGATTTAATCAAAATATATATAAATATATTTTGATTATGTTTTTTATGAAAGTGAGGAGTATACAATTGAACAATAATAATAGAGGAAAATATAAAACTAAACAAAGGGAATTAATATTAGATTATTTGGTAGATAATAAAGATAGACATGTAACAGTAGACGAGATAATAGATTATACAAAAGAATTTGGTTCTCCAGTTGGAAAAACTACTGCATACAGATATATCGACGAATTAGAACAAAAGGGCATAATCCGTAAGTATACAATAGAAAAAGGCATATGTGCTTGTTATCAATACATAGATAAAGAAGAAAAATGCTACAATCATTTTCATTTTAAATGCAAAGTATGTGGAGAACTATATCATTTAGATTGCAACTTTTTAAATACAGTAAAAGAACATTTATGTGCTCATCATGGATTTGAAATAGATAGTTCAAAAACTGTATTCTATGGAACATGTAAAAAATGCTTAAATAAAATAGGAGATAGAGATGAATAAGAAGAAAATAGGAATTATTGCATTAATTATCGTAATGTTATCTGGAGTTATGATGATTTTTGCAAATGGAATAAAGAATAAACAAGTAGTTGAGAAACATGATGGAAAACTACAAATAGTCGTTACTTCATTCCCACAATATGATTTTGCTAGGGCAGTTGCTGGAGATAACGCGGATATACAAATGCTTATTAAACCTGGTGTAGAAACACACTCATACGAACCAACACCAGATGATATAAGAAAAATCCAAAACTCAGATTTATTTATTTACAATGGTGGAGAAAATGATAAATGGGTAGATGGAATTTTAGATTCTATCGATATGAGTAAAACAAAAACTTTAAAATTAGAGGATTGTGTAAATTTAATTGAAGAAGATGAAACAGTAGGTCTTGAAGGCGTAGCAACTCATTCGCATGATCACGATCATAGCCATGAAGATGGAGAAGACCACGACCACGAAGATGCAGAAGGTCATGAAGGACATGAACACAGCACAACAGACATAGAGTACGATGAACATGTTTGGACATCACCTATAAATGCTATAAAAATCGTTAAAGAAATAAACACAGTTTTAAATCAATTAGATGAAAAAGATGCAGATAAATTTGATGCAAATGCTAAACAATATATATCTGAAATAGAAGATATAGATTCACAAATTAGAGATATAGTAAAAAATGCGAAAAGAAAAACTTTAGTATTTGGGGATAGATTCCCATTCAAATACTTTGTAGAAGAGTATGGTCTTGATTATAAAGCTGCATTCCCTGGATGTAGTGATGAGATGGAACCATCAGCAGAAACTGTTTCTTATTTAGTTAATTTCATTAGACAAGAAAATATACCAGTAGTATTATATGTTGAACTTAGCAGCCAAAAAGTAGCTAATACTTTAGCAAATGAAACAGGAGTAAAAACTATGTGTTTAAATTCTGCTCATAATCTTAGTCAACAAGACTTTGAAAATGGTGCAACTTATGTGTCTATTATGAAAGAAAACATAAAAACACTTAAAGCAGCACTACAGTAAAATATGAATTGGAAAGGAATATTTTAAATGAGTCAAATAGAATGTAAAGATGTTAGTGTAAAATATGAAAATCAAGTAGTATTAGAAGATATTTCTTTTTCTATAGAACAAGGTGATTACTTATGTATAGTTGGAGAGAATGGTTCGGGAAAAAGTACCTTAGTAAAAACTATATTAGGTTTAGAAAACTCTAAATTAGGTCAAATTGTATTTGGAGAAGGCTTAAATAAAAATGAAATAGGATATTTACCACAACAAACTCAAGCTCAAAAAGATTTTCCAGCATCAGTATATGAAGTTGTATTATCAGGATGCTTGAATTCAAAAGGATTTAGTCCATTTTACTCTATGAAAGATAAAAAATTAGCTAATGAAATGATTAAATCTCTTGGCATAGAAAATATAAAAAGAAAATCATTTAGAGAATTATCAGGGGGGCAACAACAAAGAGTATTGTTAGCAAGAGCACTTTGTGCAACTAAAAAGATAATAATACTTGATGAGCCTATAACAGGCTTAGACCCAACTGTAACACGTGAGATGTATAGTTTAATAAAAGAAATAAATAAAAAAGGGATTACGATTATAATGGTATCTCATGATATAAATTTTGCTGTTAATAATGCAAGTAAAATACTTCATTTAAAAAAGAACATCAAATTCTTCGGAAATACAGAAGATTATGCTAACAGTGAAGTAGGAAGAAGATTTATAGGAGGTGCCCAAATTGATTAGTGTATTAAGTGATATGATGTCATATACATTTATAGTTAGAGCAATGATAGTAGGTGGCTTAGTTGCTTTATGTTCTGCCTTATTAGGAGTTAGTTTAGTTTTAAAAAGGTACTCAATGATAGGTGATGGGTTATCACACGTGGCATTCGCTGCTCTTACAATAGCTGTTGCTATGAATGTAGCGCCACTATATATATCAACACCAATAGTTACAGTAGCTGCTATTATACTACTTAGATTAAGTGAAAATAGCAAGATAAAAGGTGACTCAGCAATTGCCTTAATATCTACAGTATCTATTGCTATAGGGGTTGTTGTAACGGCATTAACAAAAGGAATGAATACAGATGTATATAGCTATATGTTCGGTAGTATATTAGCAATGTCTGAATCAGATGTATATATGAGTATTGCTTTATCTGTAGTAGTTATTATATTATTTGTATTTTTCTACAATAAAATATTTGCAGTTACTTTTGATGAGTCATTTGCAAAAGCTACAGGAACAAAAGCCGATGCTTATAATATGATAATTGCTGTTTTAACAGCTATAACAATAGTTGTTGGTATGAGAATAATGGGTACAATGCTTATATCAAGCTTAATAATATTCCCAGCATTAATATCAATGAGAAACTTTAAAACATTTAAAAGTGTAATAATATGTTCTGCAATAGTATCAGTAGTATGTTTCTTTTTAGGAATAGTATTATCATATTTATATTCAATACCTACAGGAGCAAGTATCGTTCTTGTTAATACTGTAGCGCTGATATTATCGTATTTAATAGGAGAATTGAGAAATTAATCAATTCTCTTTTTTAATTCTACGGAAATTATATATTATCTGGTTTGTGGATAATGTATAATTTCCAACTTATTAACTAAAGCAACGGACGAAGTCGTTGGCGATATGAACGAAGTGAATTTTTTTATTAAAGAAATTTAGGCTAAATTATTATTAAAAATAACATCTAAATATAAAATAACAATATAAACCTAAAAAAATATACTTAGAAAATGGAATAAAATATATCAATATATATTAATATGTGATAATTAGAAGAAATTTTTGTAAAGGAAATAGGAATATTTTTTTAGAATTATAATAGAACTATCAAGAATTTTATTAACAAATTAATAAAAATTATATAGGAGGATTTTATAATGTTACAAATTTTAAATTGGTTATGTCTTATAAGTGTGTGTTTTCTATCAATTCAAGTATTCTTATATATGTGTAAAGATACAATAAAACTTTATAAAAGTATGGTTAGAACTAAAAAAGTCCATTCTCAAAAGCCAGTTATTCCAACAGTTGCAGAAGAATTATTAAATAAAATTGCAAAATAATAAAAAAAGTGTTGACGGATATGTTTTATAGTGGTATAGTATTACTTGTCCTTGAGAGAGGCGCAAGAGATTCGACGAAATCTCGGTAAGAAGTAGAAGTTGATTTTAATAAATTTAAAATAACATCTAAGTAACTTATTTATTAAATTAGTTTTTAAAAATAAGTTAAAAAACTTCTTAAAAAAGTGGTTGACAAATAAATAAAGATTTGTTAAACTAAAGAAGCTGAAACGAACGAAACAAAATAAGTTAAGTGAGTTAAGTAAATGAAATAATGAACTTTGAAAATTAAACAGTAGGTTAATTATAAACTTTAATTCACACGAATTAA